>JACQDO010000431.1 GCA_016201085.1 Hyphomicrobiales bacterium
AGCCCGATCGAGAACGGCGTGGCATGCCGCACCGAATTCCAGAATGCCGCCGGCGTCTGCCCCGACAGCAGCCGGCCGGAACGGTCGGTGATGGTGCCGGAGATCATGACCGGGATATCGAGCTTGCGCTCGTCGCAGGCTTCGGCGATGGCGTAGATCGCCGCCTTAGCGTTGAGCGTGTCGAAGATGGTCTCGATCAGCAGCAGGTCGACGCCGCCGTCGAGAAGGCCTTTGATCTGCTCGCAGTAAGACTTGCGCAACTGGTCGAAGGTGATGGCCCTGAATCCCGGATTGCTGACGTCCGGCGAGATCGAGGCGGTGCGGTTGGTCGGGCCCAGGGCGCCGGCGACAAAACGGCGGCGGCCGTTCTCGGCCTCGGCATCGGCCGCGGCCTCCCGCGCCAGCCTGCTGCCGGCCAGATTGAGCTCGTAGGCGATGCCTTCCATGCCGTAATCGGCCTGCGCGATCGACGTCGAGGAAAAGGTGTTGGTGGAGACGATGTCGGCGCCGGCCTTGAAGTAGGCGTAATGGATGTCGCGGATGGCGCGCGGCCGGCTGAGATTGAGCAGGTCGTTGTTGCCGCGCACTTCGCGGTTCCAGGCGTCGAAGCGCGCGCCGCGATAGCCTTCCTCGTCCAGCTTGAGCGCCTGGATCATGGTGCCCATGGCGCCGTCGAGCACCAGGATGCGCTCGCGCATCAGCGCGAGGAATGCGGAGCGGGTATTGGTCTTGGTCGAAACGTTCATGAGACTTTCCAAACGCACAGCGATAGCGACTCAATTGCAGGAAGGGCCGAGTGGCGCCGCATTACCTTCATAAAACCGATCATCACGCCGCCTCCTGCGCCACCGGCCGTAAGCCCAGCAGGTGGCAGATCGCGTAGACCAGGTCGGCGCGGTTCATGGTGTAGAAGTGGAAGGTGGTGACGCCGCGGTCGAACAGATCGACCACCTGTTCGGCGGCCACCGCGGCGGCGATCAGCTTGCGGGTGGTCGCGTCGTTATCGAGCCCCTGGAAGCGTTCGGCCAGCCATACCGGCACCGAAGCGCCGGCGCGCGCGGCGAAATTAGTCGCCGCCTTGAAGTTCTGTACCGGCAAAATACCCGGCACGATCGGGATATCGATGCCGCGCGCACGCACGCGGTCGAGATAGCGGAAATAGAGATCGTTCTCGAAGAAGAACTGGGTAATGGCGCGCCCCGCCCCGGCATCGACTTTCGCCTTCAGCATGTCGATGTCGGCAGCCACGGTCGGGCTTTCCGGATGCTTCTCCGGATAGGCCGACACCGAGATTTCGAAATCGCTATTGATGCGCTTGAGTCCGCCCACCAGGTCGGCGGCGTTCTCATAGCCGCCTGAATGCGGCGCGTATTTGGTGCCGGCGCCACCGATCGGATCGCCGCGCAACGCCACGATGTGGCGCACGCCGACGTCGTGATAGGCGCGCGCGATGCCGTCGACTTCCTCGCGCGTGGCGGCGACGCAGGTGAGATGCGCGGCCGGCGTCAGTTTCGTCTCGGTCAGCAGACGCCGCACCGTCGCATGCGTGCGCTCGCGCGTCGAACCGCCGGCGCCATAGGTGACGGAGACGAATTGCGGGGCCATCGGCTTGAGCCGCTCGATCGACTCCCACAGCGTCTTCTCCATCTCCTCGGTTGCCGGTGGAAAGAACTCGAACGACACCGCGATACGGCGGTGGCCGGCCGGCATGAAACGGCTGAGACGCGGAGCATTCATCACGCCACCTCCCGCCGCGGCGAGACCGCCATCAACGCGCGGGCATCGCGCGCCAGCCACAGCGACACCGCGATGCTGCCGGCGCTGCCCGGCTCGGGCGCCAGGCTCTTGTGCATCAGCGGCTCGAGCCCGGACGCCGTCATCCATTGCGCCACCGTCTCGGGCGCGAAGCCGAGACGCCGATGCGCATATTGCTCGCGCAGGAATTCCAGCTCATGCGGCGCGAAGTCGACCACCAGCAGCCGTCCGCCCGGGCGCAACACGCGCGCCGCCTCGCGAATGGCGCGCGCGCCGTCGTCGAGGAAGTGCAGCACCTGGTGCAGGATGACGACGTCAAAGGAATCGTTGGCGAGCGGCAGATCGTAGATGTCGCCCTGCCGCACGCTGCAATGTTTCAAGCCAGCGCGTTCCAGCCGGTCGCGCGCCAGCAGCAGCATGTCGAGCGAGAGGTCGAGACCGAGCCCGCGCTCGATCTCGGCTCCAAACAGTTCGAGCATGCGGCCGGTGCCGGTGCCGAGATCGAGCAGCGAGCGGAACGGCTGCTCCGACAGCGCGGCGCGGATCGCGCCCTCCACCGCCGCGTCGGAGACGTGCAGCTTGCGGATGCGGTCCCATTCGGCGGCATGTTCGCGGAAATAGGCCTGCGCGGCGGCGGCGCGGGCTTGCCGCACCGAGGCGAGCCGGTTGCGGTCGCGCGCGATGGTCTGGTCGGCCGGATTGAGCCGCGCCAGCAGCGCGCGGGCGACCTCCGCCCCGCCGCCCTGCTCGGACAGGCGGAAGAAGGCCCAGGTACCCTCGCGGAAGCGCTCGATCAGGCCGGCCTCGGCCAGCAGCTTGAGATGGCGGGAAATGCGCGGCTGCGACTGGCGCAGAATGTCGGTGAGGTCGGACACCGTCAGCTCGGCTTCGGCCAGCAATGCCAGCACGCGCAGCCCCGTCTCCTCGCCGGCCGCCGTGAGGGCGGCGTTGAGCGCGTCGAAGCCGAGCTGAGCGCCAGGGGTCATCGGATATCCAAATTCATGGGCCTGTTCCCACTATATAAAGATATCTTTATACGTTGAAACGGCCGCCGGCAAGTCCACTGTGGGGCCCACGTCGCAGTGGTAGCCGGTTAGGCGAAAATCCGTAAAAAATGTCGGCGTTCCTGGCTTGTTTGGCTACTGTTCTCTCCCGAAATCGCTCATTAATCGCGTTTAGGAACAGAACAGAACGAGCCAGCCATGACCGCCAAGGATTTCGGCGTGCGCGAAGGCGAGGTAGCGGTCGAGCTGCCCGGGCAGCCCGACGCCGCGATCTATTTCATCGGCCGCATCCGCACGCCCTGGAGCGAGCGCAAGGACTGCCCGAAAAACGCCCGTGAATCCGACGCCGTCTGCACGGTCGAACTCGATGCGCGTTGGCGGGCGGGCCTCACCGACGTCGAGACTTGCAGCCACCTGGTGCTGCTCTATTGGATGGACAAGGCGCCCCGCCACCTCGCTTTGCAGGTGCCCGGGCATTACGGCAGCCCGCATGGCACATTTGCCCTGCGCTCGCCCGCCCGTCCCAACCCGATCGCCATGAGCGTGGTGCGGTTGGTCGGGATCGAGGACTGTAGCCTAAAGGTGGTCGGACTCGACTGCCTGGACGGTACGCCGCTCCTCGACATCAAGCCCTATTTCGCCTCCACCGACAGCGTGCCGGAGGCGGTGGTGGGCTGGCATAAGCGCACGTAGCGAGCAAAAAGGCCCTGAATAGACTGCGCCGCTTTGGTTCCATCCAATCGCGAACATATGAGCAACGATGAACCGGAACCTTTGAACCTCCCGGGAGCTTGCCCCGACGAATGATGGATCAAGAGATTCATCGGGGAGGCCACCATGTTCACCAAGTTCACCACCACCGCCGCGCTGATCGCCGCTGCCGCTTTGTCGTGCAGCGCCGCGCAGGCCCAGTCGCTGTTCGCCTTTCTCAACGCCCCCGCGCAGAGCCAGATGGCGCCGCAATACGAAGCCCTGCCGGCCGAACAAGATAATGCCGATGCGCAAATCGATCCGCGCCTACAGCGCCAGGTCGTCGGCTACGCCACGCACGAAGCGCCCGGCACCATCGTGATCGATACCCCGAATACCGTGCTCTATTACGTGCTCGGCGGCGGCAAGGCGATCCGCTATGGCATCGGCGTCGGCCGCCAAGGCTTCACCTGGTCGGGCGTCAAGTCGGTCGCGCGCAAGGCGGAATGGCCGGACTGGTATCCGCCGTCCGAGATGATCAAGCGCCAGCCCTATCTGCCGCGCATGACGGCGGGCGGCCCCGGCAATCCGCTCGGCGCGCGCGCCATGTATCTAGGCTCCAGCGACTATCGCATTCACGGCACCAACAATCCGGCCACCATCGGCAAGCAGGTGTCGAGCGGCTGCATCCGCCTCACCAACGAGGACGTGACCGATCTCTACAATCGCGTGCAGGTCGGCGCCAAGGTGGTGGTGCTGCCGATGACCGGCCCGGCCCTGGCGCAGGCGCATGCGACGACTTCGTCCTACGCGCCGGTCCCGCAGAGCAACATGCAACGGACCTGGGCCAGCATCCGCTGATCGCACGTCATCTGATTTCCTTGCAAACCTCCCCCCAAACTTGCCCGGCCATCGCGCCGGGCATTCTTTTGCGCGGCATAGCGCCGCGGCAATTGCTGACATCGATCAATGCCAAATCGTGCGGAGAGAATAGCAAACGATGAGCGCTTCAACCTTCGGAGGCTCATCCGATGTCATTGCAACGATATCTCTCCGCCGCCATCCTCGGTCTCTGCTGCGTCACGATCGCATCGAGTGCGTTATTGCATCCAGCCTTGGCGGAAATACCCGCCGAATACCTGGTGAAGGTGCAGGCGCGAATCGAGAGGTTATTCGACAACGGCAATATTTACGCCGTGCAGAACCGGCCGACGCGCGAGACGACATTCACGCTGTCGAGGCCGATACACCTCACAAAGATCATGACCTATCACTGGAACGATGGACGCGGCGCGCCAGCCGGTACGATCGGGCTGCGTGACGGCGCCGGCGAGATCTACGGCCCATGGGAAGCGGTCGGGCAGCCGGGTCAAGGCGGCGTTCCCAGCGCCTACTGGATCGTCGAGGGAGACCTCGAGCTCCCGGCCGGGACTTACACCTTTCTCGACTCCGATCCGTCCACCTGGTCGCAAAATGCCGGCAGCCGCGGCGCCGGCATGGTGATCATGGAGGGATATCGCGATTAAGTCAGCGAACGAATATTGCTTGTGGCGCGCCGTGCGCAGGCGCGGGCCGTGACATCGCCGGTTTCCCGGTTAGGATAGGCGCGCAATAACGGGACGCGACAGGGAGCGCTCTCATGAAAACGATGCATGGCGCAGCGGCCGCGGCCGCCTCGATCCTGACGATGCTGCTGCTGGCGCCGTCGGAGACGGCCAATGCACGCGGGGGCGGCGTGCACGGTTTGCATTTTTCGGCCCACCATCATTCGGCGCGTCATGTGCGACATCGATTTCCGCTGTACGGCGGCTACCTGCTATTGCCTCCGTACGACGCCTCTGCGGCTTACGCCTTGCCCCAGCCATTTGTACTGGTGAGCCAGCCGCGCCCCTGCCGCTACGATCGACAGGTCGTGACCGTCGCAGCGGAAGCAGGCGGCACGCGG
>JACQDO010000435.1 GCA_016201085.1 Hyphomicrobiales bacterium
ATGCCGGCACGCGCGCTTTCCTGCGCCAGCGCCTTGGTGAAGCCGATCTCGCCGGCCTTGGCGGCGGAATAATTGGACTGGCCCATCTGGCCCTTCTGGCCGTTGATCGACGAGATGTTGACGATGCGGCCGAACTTGCGCGCACGCATGCCTTCGATCACCTGCCGGCACATGTTGAACAGCGAGCCGAGATTGGTGCTGATCACCGCCGTCCACTGCTCCGGCTTCATGCGGTGCAGCATGGAGTCGCGGGTAATGCCGGCATTGTTGACCAGCACCTCGATCGGTCCGAATTCGGCCTCGACCTTCTTGATGCCCTCGATGCAGGCATCAAAGGACGATACGTCCCACTTGAACACCGGAATGCCGGTTTCCGCCTTGAACTTCTGCGCCGCTTCGTCGTTGCCGCCGTAATTGGCCGCGACCTTGTAGCCGTCGACTTGCAACGCCTTGGCGATGGCGGCTCCAATACCGCGAGTACCACCGGTAACCAGCGCAACGCGTGGCATGATTTCTCTCCCTGAATTGTTTTTTATTATCGATCATGGCCGGATCGAGCCGGCCATGATGTAGATCAGCTTTTGCGTTTTGCGCGGCTCAGCCGCGCTCCACACGCATTCCTTTGTGTGTCTTCGCGCTTTCAGCGCTCCACACACATGGCGATACCCATGCCACCGCCGATGCAGAGTGTGGCCAAGCCCTTCTTGGAATTGCGCTTCTGCATCTCGTACAGCAGCGTGGTCAATATGCGCGCGCCGGAGGCGCCGATCGGATGGCCGATGGCGATGGCGCCGCCATTGACGTTGACCTTGCCGGTGTCCCAGCCGAGGTCCTTGTTGACCGCGCAGGCCTGCGCGGCGAAGGCCTCGTTGGCTTCCACCAGGTCGAGATCTTGGTGGCTCCAGCCGGCTTTCTTGAGCGCCGCGCGCGAGGCCGGGATCGGGCCGGTGCCCATGATCTTGGGATCGACGCCGGCATGCGCCCACGACACGATGCGCGCCAGCGGGGTCTTGCCCAGCTTGGCGGCTTCGGAAGCCTTCATCAGCACCACGACGGCGGCGCCGTCATTGATGCCGGAGGCATTGGCCGCGGTCACCGTGCCTTCCTTGTCGAAGGCCGGGCGCAGCTTGGAAATCTGGTCGAGCATGACGCCGGCTTTCGGATATTCGTCGGTGTCGACGACCACGTCACCCTTGCGCGACTTGATGGTGACCGGGGCGATCTCGTCCTTGAACTTGCCGGCCTTCATGGCGGCTTCCGCCTTGTTCTGCGAGCGAACCGCGAATTCGTCCTGCTGCGCCCGCGTGATCTGCCACTGCTTGGCGACGTTCTCGGCGGTGACGCCCATGTGATAGCCGTTGAAGGCGTCCCACAGGCCGTCCTTGATCATGGTGTCGACCATTTCGAAGGCGCCCATCTTCACGCCCTGGCGCAGATGCTGGCAGTGCGGCGCCATGCTCATGGATTCCTGGCCGCCTGCGACCACGATGTCGCTGTCGCCATTGAGGATGGCTTGGTAGCCGAGCGCGACCGCCCGCAAGCCGGAACCGCATAGCTGGTTCACGCCCCAGGCAGGGCTCTCGACCGGAATTCCGGCCGCAATCGAGGCCTGGCGGGCGGGATTCTGGCCCTGACCGGCGCTCAGAATCTGTCCCATGATCACTTCGCTGACGCGGCCGCCCTCGACCCCCGCCCGCTTCAGGGCTTCCTGAATCGCGACTTTTCCCAGTTCATGGGCCGGCAAATTGGCAAAGGCCCCGTTGAACGCGCCGACAGGGGTGCGGGCGGCGCTTACGATGACGATGTCGTCTTTCATCGGGAACTCCTGGTGTAATCGGTTTCAGGGCGGGAGGGCCGCAGTTATTTGGCGTTGCCGCATCCTCAGTCCAGCCGGGCGCGTCTGTCAATCGCGGATAGCGTGAGATTAGCCGCAGGAATCGGCACTTTTTTGACATTCCTCAAATATTGCCGCACCGCCCGCAAAGCATACCGCGCCGCCACAAAACGGTGGCCCCTGCAACCGGAAAACGGTTATGCTCAAGTCCTGGGCAGGGGAACGTGATCAACATGGCAGACGAAAAAGAGCCGGTCACAATCAAAAAATACGCCAATCGGCGGCTGTATAACACCGGCACCAGCACCTACGTCACGCTCGAGGACCTCGCCACCATGGTCAAGAATGGCGAGGACTTCGTCGTGTTCGACGCCAAGACCGGCGAGGACATCACGCGTTCGGTGCTGGCGCAGATCATCTTCGAGCAGGAAAACAAGGAAGGGCAGAGCCTTTTACCGATCGCTTTCTTGCGGCAATTGATCCGCTTCTATGGCGACAGCATGCAGATGCTGGTGCCGCGTTTCCTCGAGCAATCGATGCAATCGCTCACCAGCCAGCAGGGCAAATTCCGCGAGCAGATGGCGCAAGCCTTCGGCGGCGTCGGCTTCGGCCCGCTCGAAGATCAGGTGCGACGGAACATGGAGATGTTCGAGAAGACCTTCGCCATGTTTGCCCCATTTGCGCGCAGCCAGGGCAAGACGGCTTCGGACAAACCGCAAGGTTCGGGCAGCGAGATGGACGAGCTCAAGCGCCAGCTCGACGAGATGCAGAAGCGGCTCGATAAGTTGGGCAGCAAGGAATAACTGTTCTTCCTTTGTGGGAGAGGGTGCCGAGCGAACGTCAGTGAGCGAGGCGGGTGAGGGGTCCAGCCTTTCATCAAACGCCGACCCCTCACCCGGCTCGTGCTCGCTATCGCTCCGCACTCGCCACCCTCTCCCGCAAGGGGAGAGGGAAACGCGATTGCCGCGCTCTTGAGCATCCACGACAAGCTGAAAATCTTCTACGCGCTCGCGGCTTTCTTCTCGCCGATCCACGGCCGCTCGCGGTTGGCGAGCCCGATCAGCACCCCTTGCAGGAAATCGCAGCCCCAGCCCGCCAGCAACTGCGCGGCCGCTTCATCCTGTACCCATTCGGCAACGGTCTTGAGAGCGAGCCGGCGACCCAAATCGATCAGCGTCTGCACGAAAGCGCGGTCGTCGCTCGACTTCACGATGTTCTGCACGAAGGCGCCGTCGAGTTTCACGATATCGACGCCGAGCTTGCGCAGATTACGGAACGATGTATGGCCGGCGCCGAAATCGTCGATGGCGATGCGGCAGCCGAGATCCTTCACCAGGGTGACGAAGCCGCGCGTATCGTCGACGTCCTGAATCGCCGCGGTTTCGGTAATCTCGATGATGAGCCGTTCGGCCACGCCAGTATCCTTGCGCAGCAGCGCGCCCAGACCGGTCCACCAGTCCGGGTCGACGGTGGAAGCGGGCGAAACATTGACGCTGGCCACGAGCGCGGGCGAAGCGGCCAACTCGTTCACCACCAGCTCGAGCACGCGATAATCCAGCATGCGCACCAGCCCGAGCCGCTCCGCCACCGGTATGATGTCGTTGGCCTGCGCGATGGAGCCGTCGCTGCGGTCGACCCGCATCAGGCATTCATAGAACGCGACTTTGCGGCTTTGCGCTTCCACCACCGGCTCGAAGGCCAGTCCGATCCGCCGCTCGTTGAGGGCGGTTACGATCTCGTCGGTGGCGCGCACGCTTTCGCGGCGCAGCGCGTCGCGTTCGACACTCGGCCGGTAAGGCAGGAAGGAGCCGTGGCGCTTGGCGCGCGCGGCGTGCAACGCGTCCTGCGCGCGGCTGAGGATTTCCTGCACGCTGCGGGCGTGGCGCGGCGCCGTCACGCCGCCGATCGTCACAGTCACCGCCACCGGGCCGGCGGCGGTCATCATCGGCTCGTCGCGTACGCCCGCGAGCAGCCGATCGGCGGCAACCGACAGTTCATCGGGCGTGCAACTGGTCAGCACCACGCCGAATTTGTTGCCGGAGATTCGGCCGAAATGATCCTTGCCGCGCATGCGCGCGCGAATGCGCTTGGCGACCTGCGCGATCACGTCGTCGGTGGTCTGGAAGCCATAGGCTTCGTTGAGCCGGCCGAGATGGTCGACGGCGACCAGCAGGAAACCGCATGAACTGCGGAATTTCACGGCCTCGTCGAGCGTGGCGCCGAGCAGCTCGGTCAAGCGCGCGCGGTTGAGTTCGCCGGTCAACTCATCGAAATTTGCGAGTTGCAGCAGCTTGCGTTCGCGTTCGTGGCGCCCGGTGATGACGCGCACGGTTCCGATCGTGCGCAACGGCTTGCCGTCAGCCGCGGCGAACCAGCGGCCGGTGTCTTCCAGCCAGATTTTCTCGTCGCCGCGCTTGAACGCGTATTGCACCTGATAGGACACGCCGTCGCCGCTGTCGTGCTGGGTGACCAGTTGCAGCACG
>JACQDO010000452.1 GCA_016201085.1 Hyphomicrobiales bacterium
ACGAACGGCAGCAGGAACAGGATGATTTCGGTGGCAACCGGGCGGATCATCGCGTGCCTCTCTGCGTTCCCCGGGCGCAGCGCAATACGAAGTATTGCGCTGCAGACCCGGGGTCCAGAAGCCCCTGGGTCCCGGCTCTGCGGTGCACCGGCATAGCGCGTCGAAGACGCGCGTCAACGCGCTTATGCGCGCTGCACCGCGTCCGGGACACGAAGCCATCATTCCCGACGCGGATCATTTGTAAATCCGTTCGTGCAGGTTGCGCAGTATACCCGCCGTCACGCCACAAATGTAGCGCTCGCCGAAGGTGATGGCATAATAATGCCGCGTCATGCCCTGCCAGTCGCGCGAATGGCGCTGCACGTTGCTCTGGTCCATCAGGAAGGCGAGCGGCACCTCGAAGGTGGCGTCGACCTCGCCAGTGTTGAGGGTGAGCGCAAAGCCCGGCGTGATGCGCGCGATCACCGGCACGATGCGAAAGCCAAACGTGGTCATGTAAAGATCGAGATAGCCGAGCGGCTCGACATGGCCGCGGTCGAGGCCGATCTCCTCCTCCGCCTCGCGCAGCGCCGAATCGAGCGGACTGGCATCGCTCTTGTCGATCTTGCCGCCGGGAAAAGACACCTGGCCCGGATGATCGGGCAGATGCGCCGAGCGCTGGGTGAGCAGCACCGTCGGCTCGGCATGATCGACCACCGGCACCAGCACCGCCGCCGGGCGGATCGGCCGCACCTCCATCATCTTCTGCATCACCGGCTCGGCGTCGTGGTCGCCGCGCTTGGGCGTGATGCTCGGATCGGTCAAGCCCGGCGGCACGTCGAGCGTCAGGCGCTTGCGCGCGCGGGCGAAAAATTCCGCCGCCGAGAGAGTCGCCATCACCTCCATCACGCAAACTCCCGCACCGCACTGGCGTCCGCCATGGCGTAAAATTCGCCGCCCGAAGCGACGCCGAACTTCGTGACGCCGTCGACCGCGCGCTCCTCGCCAAGCTCGACCAGATCGTAGAACAGCGCGCGCGTCACCTTGGCCCACAACTCGCGCCGCACATGCAGATAGGGCTTGAGGCCGCCGCTCGCCGCCGGCGCGAAGCGCAAGGCATGGCCGGGACCGGCCTCGACCCAGTCGTCGACATTGGTGCGAAAGCTCAGCAGCTGGCCGCGCGCATCGTGCGCAACCTTGAGCTCGACGGCGAGGAAGGGCGCGTCTTCGACGATGATCCCGACCTTCTCCGCAGGGGTGACCAGGAAGTATTTGTCGCCCTCGCGCTTGAGGACCGAGGCGAACAGGCGGACCAGCGCGGGGCGCCCGATCGGGGTTTTCTGGTAGAACCATGTGCCGTCGGCGGCGATCCGCATGTCGATATCGCCGCAAAACGGCGGATTCCAGCGCTCCACCGGCGGCAGGCCCTTCTTCGGCACCGCCGCGGCGATCCCCTCCAGCCCCCCGCTACCCGAGCCCTGCCCTGCCTTCGCCATTGTTTTCATTCGTAATTCGAGGCGCCTCGCGCCTGTTCGCAACTTTGTGACTCACCCCCGCAGGCGGGGGAAGATAGCGTAAGCTTGGCCGCAGATTGAGGCAGATTCGGCTGAATTCACGCAGCAAAATCGCCTGTGGTGTGTTTGTTGCATAGCCACAGGCGGGGCCCAAGCGCCCGAGAGAAGGAACCGAGATCATGGCGGCTTCAAGCGGCGAAAACCTGGAAAAACTCGAAGATATGATCGTGCGCGCGGCGGAATCGACCGCCGCCCATGTACGCGCCGCCAAGGCCGCCATCGGCGCGGTGATCTTCGGCCAGGACATCGTGGTGGAGCGGGCGCTGATCACCGTGCTGTCGGGCGGCCATGCGCTGCTGGTCGGCGTGCCCGGCCTCGCCAAGACCAAGCTGGTCGAGACCATGGGGATCGCGCTCGGGTTAGATGCCCGCCGCGTGCAGTTCACCCCCGACCTGATGCCCTCCGACATACTCGGCACCGAGGTGCTGGAGGAAAGCCCGGGCGGCAAACGCAGCTTCCGCTTCATCGCCGGCCCGGTGTTCGCGCAATTGCTGATGGCCGACGAGATCAACCGCGCCAGCCCGCGCACCCAGTCCGCTCTTCTCCAGGCGATGCAGGAACAACACGTCACGGTCGCCGGCGCCCGCCACGATCTGCCCAAGCCGTTCCATGTGCTGGCGACGCAGAACCCGCTCGAGCAGGAAGGCACCTATCCGCTGCCCGAGGCGCAGCTCGACCGCTTCCTGATGGAAGTCGACGTCGACTATCCCGACGAGACGGCCGAGCGCAAAATTTTGTTCGACACCACCGGCGCCGAGGGAACGCAGGCCAAGCCGGCGATGACCGCGGAAGAGCTGCTGGCGGCGCAGCGGCTGGTGCGCCGCCTGCCGGTCGGCGAGTCGGTGGTCGACGCCATCCTCAAGCTGGTGCGCTCGGCGCGCCCCGGCGCGGAAGCTGGCGATCTCGGCCGACTGATTTCCTGGGGCCCCGGCCCGCGCGCCAGCCAGGCCTTGATGCTGGCGGTGCGCGCCCGCGCCTTGCTCGACAACCGTTTCGCACCCTCGGTCGACGACGTGATCGAGCTGGCCGAGCCCGTGCTCAAGCACCGCATGGCCCTGACCTTCGCCGCGCGCGCCGAAGGCGAGACCATTCCCAACGTGATCAAGCGGCTGAAAGCACGCATCGGGTAATCATGGCCCAGCCTAAAGGCAGCGACCCCGGAAACGACGCGGTCATCGCGGCTGTCGGCAAGAGCCGCAAGCTCGCCGCGCGCATCCCGCGTCTCATCCTGGAAGCGCGCCGCGTCGCCTCGACCGTCATTCACGGCCTGCACGGACGCCGCCGCGCCGGCGCCGGCGAGAATTTCTGGCAATACCGCCGCTTCGTGTCGGGCGAGCCAGCCAATAACGTCGACTGGCGGCGCTCGGCGCGCGACGATCATCTTTATGTGCGCGAACGCGAATGGGAAGCCTCGCACACGATCTGGCTGTGGGCCGACCGCTCTCCATCGATGGACTTCACGTCCTCGCTCTCGGAATGGAGCAAGCTCGACCGCGCCCTGGTCGTATCGTTCGCGCTGGCCAACGTGCTTGTGGAGGGCGGCGAGCGCGTCGGCATTCCCGATCTGATGCGCCCGACCGCCAGCCAGAACATCATCGAGAAGATGGCGCAGACGATTATTCACGACACCGCCGAGCACCCGAGCCTGCCGCCGAGTTTCGCGCCGGCGCCGTTCTCGGAAGTGCTGCTGCTGTCCGACTTCTGGTCGCCGATCGCCGAGTTTCGCCGCGTCATCGGTCATCTGGCGGCGAACGGCGCGCGCGGCCATGTCGTGCAGGTGGTCGACCCGGCGGAAGAAACCTTCCCCTATGCCGGCCGCATCGAGTTCATCGAACCGGAGGGGCTCGGCAGCATCACCGCCGGCCGCGCCGAGACCTGGCGCAACGATTATCAGCGGCTGGTCGTCAATCACCGCGCGGCGCTACGCGCCGTGTGCGAGCAGTTCGGCTGGAGCTTCACCGTGCATCGCACCGACCGCGGGCCGACCGAACTGCTGTTCGCGATCCACGCCCGCATGGGTTCCGGCGCCGAGCAGACCAGCGTCAACAGCCGGCACGCGCCCGCCCAATCGAGAGGCGCGGCATGATCGGTTCGCTCCCGCTCGGCTTCGCCCAGCCGCTGGTGCTGCTCGGCTTGCTCGGCCTGCCGGTGCTGTGGTGGCTGCTGCGGCTGGTTCCGCCGCGGCCGCGCCGCATCGACTTCCCGCCCACCCGCCTGCTGTTCGAGATCGCACCGAAGGAAGAAACGCCCTCGCGCACGCCGTGGTGGCTCACTTTGCTGCGGCTCACGCTGGCCGCGCTGGTCATCAGTGCCGCCGCCGGACCGCTGTGGAATCCGCCGCTGGCCTCCACGAACAGGGCGGCCCCATTGCTGATCTTGCTCGACGACGGCTGGGCGGCGGCGGCGTCCTGGGAGGCGCGGCTGCG
>JACQDO010000464.1 GCA_016201085.1 Hyphomicrobiales bacterium
ATCGCCACGCCGCTGCCGAGGCTCTGGTTGAGCTTCTTGGTGATGCCTTCCAGCCGCTCGGCGGCCGAGTTGAAGGCGCCGGCGACCGCGTCGGAGGCGGCCTTGGCGCGGTCGGAGGCGACCACGCGGGCGTCCTGCAGCCCCGCGATCTCCTCCTCCAGCCGGCGGATCCTGCGCAGCGCCTCGCTGAGCTCGTCGGCCACCGTCAGCGCCGCCATCACGGTCAGCCGGGTGTCGCCGATCTCGCCGAATTTAGCCCGCAGGTCGATGATGCGCCGGTCGATGTCCTTGGCCAGCGTCTGCAAATGGTCTTCCTGCCCGTCCTCGCAGGCGAGGCGGAACTGGCGGCCGGCAATGGTGGCGTTGACCTGGGCCATGGATCACTCCTGCCCGTCCAGCACCGACTGAATGCTGGCAATGGCGGTGTCGAGCCGCTGGGCAATCTCGCGGTTGGTCGCCTCCAGCTTGCGCGAGCGGGCGGTCTCGCCGTCGAGGGTGTCGGCGAGGCGCGTCCGGTCGAGGCCGAGCGCCTGTACCTGGCCGACCAGCGCCTCCTCGTTGCGATCGGCCGCGCGCCTGCGCTCGACCGCGGCATCGAGCGCGTCGAGCGCGAGCGCCAGACGTTTCACCGCCATATCGACTGCGCCTTGCTCCATCATCGCCCCGGTCCGCTACCGAAAAATCCCTGCGGCGGCAAATGTTTAAGCGAAGAAGCTTACGTGCCGCGCGATCCGCTCGTCAACGCTCGCTAAGCGATATGCCCCGATGTTTTCAGCCCCCTGTGCATGGCTGCCCGGCAAGGGCTGCGTCACATTGACTCAGAGGCCTCACATGCTATCCACCCCACGCAAAAGGCCTTTTCCATGAACGCAAAAGCATCGCCGGTAGCCGTGACGACCAACCGTCACGCGCCACCAGCCGCCGCTCCCGCCGTGGCCCATGCCGGCATGGCCAATGCGATCCGCGCGCTGGCGATGGACGCGGTCGAGCAGGCGAAATCCGGCCACCCCGGTCTGCCGATGGGCGCCGCCGACATCGCCACGGTGCTGTTCACGCAGTTCCTGAAATTCGATCCCGCCGCTCCGGCCTGGGCCGACCGCGACCGCTTCGTGCTGTCGGCCGGACACGGCTCGATGCTGATTTATGCGCTGCTCTATCTCACCGGCTACGAAGCCATGACGATTGAGCAGATCAAGAAATTCCGCCAACTCGGCTCGATCACCGCCGGCCATCCGGAATTCGGCCACACGCCCGGCGTCGAGACCACCACCGGCCCGCTTGGCCAGGGCCTCGCCAATGCGGTCGGCATGGCCATTGCCGAGCGCCATCTCGCCGCGGTGTTCGGCGGCATCGTCGATCACAAGACTTACGTGCTCGCGTCCGACGGCGACCTGATGGAAGGCGTCAGCCAGGAAGCCATCGCGCTCGCCGGGCATCTCAAGCTCAACAAACTGATCGTGCTGTTCGACGACAACGGCATTTCCATCGACGGCGCGCTGTCGCTCACCGACTCGGTCGACCAGGTGAAGCGCTTCGAGGCCGCTGGCTGGGCCGCCTCGCGCGTCGACGGCCACGATCCGGCGGCGATTGCCGCAGCGCTGGAGAAGGCGCAAAGCTCCGACAAGCCCGTGCTGATCGCCTGCAAGACCACCATCGGTTACGGCGCGCCGAGCAAGGCCGGCAAATCGTCGGCACACGGCTCGCCGCTCGGCGCCGACGAGATCAAGGGCGCGCGCGACAAGCTCGGCTGGTCGCATGCACCGTTCGAGATCCCCGCCGATATTCTTAGCCAGTGGCGCCAAGCCGGCGAGCGCTCGAAGGGCGCGCACGCCGAGTGGAGCCAGCGGCTCGCCGCGCTCGATGCCGCGCAGCGCGCCGAATTCACCCGCCGCATGGCGGGCGATCTGCCCAAGCAGGCGCTCACCGACGCTGTCGCAGCGGTCAAGCAGTCGCTCGCCGCCACGCCGAAAGAAATCGCCACCCGCACCGCCTGCGAATTCGCGCTTGAGAGCCTGATCCCGGCGCTGCCGGAGATGATCGGCGGCTCGGCCGATCTGACCGGCTCCAACAACACGCGCACCAAATCGATGAAGGCGATGAGCGCGGCCGATTTCTCCGGCCGCTTCATCCATTACGGCGTACGCGAGCACGGCATGGCCTCCGCCATGAACGGCATGGCGCTACATGGCGGCATCATCCCGTACAGCGGCACGTTCCTGGTGTTTTCCGATTACTGCCGGCCGGCCATTCGCCTCGCCGCGCTGATGGGCGAGCGCGTCATCCACATCATGACGCACGACTCGATCGGGCTCGGCGAAGACGGGCCGACGCATCAGCCGGTCGAGCATCTGGCCGCGCTGCGCGCTATTCCAAATCTGCTGGTGTTCCGCCCGGCCGATGCGGTGGAGACGCTCGAATGCTGGCAGCTTGCGCTGGAAGCGCGTCGTCGTCCGAGCGTCCTGGCGCTGACGCGGCAGAACCTGCCGCAGCTCAGCCAGAATTTCCTTAGCTCCAACCGCTGCACCGCCGGCGCCTACGAGATCGCGGCGGCCGACGGTAAGGCGGAGGTGTCGATCTTCGCCACCGGCTCGGAAGTCGCCATCGCGGTCGAGGCCAGGAAACTTCTCGCCGCCAAGGGCGTTGCGGCGCGTGTCGTCTCGGTGCCCTGTTTCGAGCTGCTGATGGAAGCGCCGGAGACGGCGCGCCGCGCCACGATCGGCGACGCCAAGGTCAAGATCGGCGTCGAAGCCGCCATCCGCCAGGGCTGGGACGCCATCATCGGCACCGATGGCCTGTTCGTCGGCATGAATTCGTTCGGCGCCAGCGCGCCCTACAAGGAACTGTACAAGAAATTCGGCATTACCGCGGATGCGGTGGCCGCCGGCGCCTTGCGCAAGCTGGGCAAAAGTTGATTTGCATCAATACGTGCCGGGGCCCATTTCGGCCAAGACACGTTGCAAGACACGTGGAACTTTCCGGGAGTGACTGACATGACGGTACGCGTCGCCATCAATGGATTCGGCCGCATCGGCCGCAACGTGCTCCGCGCCATCGCCGAATCCGGCCGCAAGGACATCGAGGTGGTCGGCATCAACGATCTCGGCCCGGTCGAGACCAACGCCCACCTGCTGCGCTTCGACAGCGTGCACGGCCGCTTCCCCGGCGAGGTCACCGTCAAGGGCGACACCATCAGCGTCGGCAACGGCGCCATCAAGGTCACCGCCATCAAGGACCCCACCACGCTGCCGTGGAAGGAGCTCGGCGTCGACGTGGCGATGGAATGCACCGGCATCTTCACCGCCAAGGACAAGGCCTCGATGCACCTGACCGCCGGCGCCAAGCGCGTGCTGATCTCGGCCCCGGGCGAAAACTCCGACCTGACCGTGGTGTTCGGCGTCAACCACGACAAGCTGACCAAGGACCACAAGATCGTCTCCAACGCCTCCTGCACCACCAACTGCCTGGCGCCGGTGGCCAAGGTGCTCAACGATGCGGTCGGCATCGACAAGGGCTTCATGACGACCATCCACGCCTATACCGGCGACCAGCCGACGCTCGATACGCTGCACAAGGATCTCTACCGAGCCCGCGCCGCCGCGTTGTCGATGATCCCGACCTCGACCGGCGCCGCCAAGGCGGTCGGCCTGGTGCTGCCCGAACTCAACGGCCGGCTCGACGGCGTCGCCATCCGCGTGCCGGTTCCCAATGTGTCGGTGGTCGATTTCAAATTCCTCGCCAAGCGCGCGACCAGCAAGGACGAGATCAACGGCGCCATCAAGCGCGCGGCCGAGCAGCAGCTCAAGGGCATCCTCGGCTACACCAACGCGCCCAATGTCTCGATCGACTTCAACCACGATGCGCATTCCTCGGTCTTCCACATGGACCAGACCAAGGTGATGGACGGCACGCTGGTGCGCGTGATGTCCTGGTACGACAATGAGTGGGGCTTCTCCAACCGCATGTCGGACACCGCCGTGGCGATGGGCAAGCTGCTGTAATAGAGGGCATCGACGCAAGCGGAGTGACCGCATGGTGAGCTTCGAGTGGGTGGTTGCCGCCGATCTGGTCTTCGCCGGGTTCGTCGCCGGCATTGGCATCTACTGGGGCAGACGGATCCTTCCACCGCGCCGTATTTCCCCGGCGGCTCCGGACTATTCCAAATCGGGCGGGTATGGATTGGACGCGAAGAGCGTGAAGAGACTGCTGAACCTGATGAGCGTGAGAACAACAAAGACGGTAGCCGTTCCGGGAGTAAGTAGAACGTGAGCGCATTTCGTACGCTCGACCACGTCGACGTCAAAGGTAAACGCGTATTGGTGCGCGTCGATCTCAACGTGCCGGTCGACCACGGCGTGGTCACCGACGCCACCCGCATCGAGCGCATGGCGCCGGCGATCACCGAGATCGCCGCCAAGGGCGGCAAGGTGATCCTGCTGTCGCATTTCGGCCGCCCGAAGGGGCGCGACGCGAAGAATTCGCTCAAGCCGGTGGCCGCCGAAGTCGCCCGCATCGTCAAGCGGCCGGTGAAATTCGTCGACGATTGCATCGGCGAAGTGGCCGAGCGCGCGGTGGCCGCGCTGAAGCAAGGCGAGATTCTTTGTCTTGAGAACACGCGCTTTTATCCGGGCGAGGAGAAGAACGATCCGGCCTTCGCCGCTTCGCTCGCCAAGCTCGGCGACATCTGGGTCAACGATGCTTTCTCGGCCGCGCATCGCGCGCACGCTTCGACCGAAGGGCTCGGCCATCTGCTGCCGGCTTATGCCGGACGTACCTTGCAGGCCGAGCTGGAAGCCTTCGAGAAGGTGCTGGAGAAGCCGGAGCGCCCGCTCGCGGCCATCGTCGGCGGCGCCAAGATTTCCACCAAGCTCGACCTGCTCGGCAACCTGCTGCGCAAGGTCGATTTCCTGATCATCGGCGGCGCCATGGCCAATACGTTCTTGCTGGCGCAGGGCGTGAAAGTCGGCAAGTCGCTGGTCGAGGCCGCCATGGTCGAGGCGGCGCAGAAGATCATGGCCGAGGCGAAAGCGGCCAAGCGCGAGATCGTGCTGCCGGTCGACGCGGTGGTGGCGGAGAAATTCGAGGCGCATGCGCCGTCGCGCGTCGTGGACACGACCAAGGTCGGCGCCAACGACATGATCCTCGATATTGGCCCGCGCAGCGTCGAACAGGCGATCTCCGTGCTGGCGCGCGCCAAGACGCTGGTGTGGAACGGCCCGTTCGGCGCCTTCGAGATAGAACCGTTCGACCAAGGCACCGACGCGGTGGCGGAAGCGGCGGCGGAACGCAGCGCGGCCGGCAAGCTTGTTACGGTGGCGGGCGGCGGCGACACGGTAGCGGCGCTCAATGGCGCCGGCGTCACCGAGAGGTTTACCTATGTGTCAACCGCCGGCGGCGCCTTCCTGGAATGGCTGGAAGGCAAGCCGCTGCCGGGAGTCGAGGTGTTGCGACAGGCCTGATGCCGACTATCATGTCGGCATCCTCGCGGGGCCAGGAATTTTTCGGGTGCGATGGAGGACAATATGAATCTCGCTGAACTGAACAAAGTAGCGCAAGCCATGGTGGCGCCCGGCCGGGGCATCCTGGCGGCGGACGAATCCTCCGGCACCATCAAGAAGCGCTTCGACGCCATCGGCGTGGAATCGACCGAGGACAATCGGCGCGACTATCGCGAGATGCTGTTCCGCTCGAGCGAAGGCATGAAGAACATCTCCGGCGTCATCCTCTATGACGAGACCATCTGGCAGAAAGCCAAGGACGGCACGCCGCTGGTCGAGATCATCAAAAAGGCCGGCGCTATCCCCGGCATCAAGGTCGACGAAGGCACCAGGCCGCTGCCGAACTGCCCGGGCGAAGTGGTCACCATCGGCCTCGACAAGCTCACCGACCGACTGCCGAAATATTTCGAGCAGGGCGCGCGCTTCGCCAAGTGGCGCGGGGTGATCGACATCGGCGCGCATATCCCGACCCACACCTGCATCTACGCTAATGCGCATGCGCTGGCGCGCTATGCCGCGCTCTGCCAGGCGGCGCAGATCGTGCCGATCGTCGAGCCGGAAGTGCTGATGGACGGCGACCACGACATCGACCGCTGCGTGCGCGTCACCGAATGGGTGCTGAAGGAGATCTTCCAGCAGCTCTACTACCAGCGCGTCGCGCTCGAAGGCATGGTGCTCAAGCCCAACATGGCGATTTCCGGCAAGAAGAACGGCAAGCGCGCCGGCGTCGAAGAGGTCGCCGAGAAGACCGTCAAGATGCTGCGCGCCTGCGTGCCGGCGGCGGTGCCGGGCATCGCCTTCCTTTCCGGCGGCCAGAGCGACGAGGAGGCCACCGCCCATCTCGACGCCATGAACAAGATCGGCGGCCTGCCCTGGCATCTCACCTTCTCGTACGGCCGCGCACTACAGCACGCGCCGCAAACCACTTGGAAGGGCAAGGTCGAGAACGTCGCCGCCGCCCAACGCGCCTTCTCGCATCGCGCCCAGATGAACGGCCTGGCCTCGCTCGGCCAATGGAAGGCCGACCTGGAGAAAAAGGCGGCGGGATTTTCTACTTTCTTCCCCTCTCCCCTTGTGGGAGAGGGTGGTCCCGAGCATAGCGAGGGACCGGGTGAGGGGTCATGCTCGTCGCGAGTCTGGACCCCTCACCCGGCTCGCTACGCTCGCCACCCTCTCCCACAAGGGGAGAGGGTTAAGACTGCCCGGCCGAACGTTTTTCCACACAGGACCTGACCGTGATCGATCTCTACACCTGGACCACACCGAACGGCCGCAAGGTTTCCATTGCGCTGGAAGAATTCGGCTTGCCTTACACCGTGCACGCCATCGACATTAACAACAAAGAGCAATTCGCGCCGGACTTCCTCAACATATCGCCCAACAACCGCATCCCGGCCATCGTCGATCGCGACAACAATCTGTCGCTGATGGAATCGGGCGCCATCCTGATCTATCTCGCCGACAAGACCGGAAAGCTCATGCCGAAGTCGGGCGAAGGCCGCTACAAGGTGATCGAATGGCTGATGTGGCAGATGGGCGGCGTCGGACCCATGCTCGGCCAAGTGCATCACTTCGTGAAATATAATCCGGGCAAGGCGCCTTATGCCGAGGAGCGCTACCTGAAGGAGGCGCACCGGCTGTACAAGGTGCTCGACACGCGGCTTGAGGGCCGTGCCTTCGTCGCCGACGAATACTCCATCGCCGACATCGCGATCTGGCCGTGGATCTCGCGCTTCGAATGGCAGACCGTCGATATGACGCAATATCCCAACGTGCGGCGCTGGTACGAAACCATCGCCGCGCGGCCGTCGGTGCAGAAGGGCTACAAGGTGCCCAAGGACATGGGCCCAGTGCCGATGCCGAAGTGAATGTTGTCATTCCGGGGCCGGCCACCCAAGTCGGCTATAGCCGACTTTGGCATTATGGATTGCCGATCTCGGGTA
>JACQDO010000465.1 GCA_016201085.1 Hyphomicrobiales bacterium
AGGCCGCCCATCACGATGATGCCGACATCGTCGAGCTCGCCGGCGATCAATTCGTTGAGTCTGTGCTCGCGGATGAAGGCGCAGGCGGCCGGCAAGCGTTCGGCAATCTTCAATTTTTCCTGCGTGAAGATCACCGGCGGATGCGACAGCCGCGCGTAATTGAAGCGCGGCGGACCCGACAATTTGTTGAGGCCCGACACGATGCCTTTGCGATTGTCTTTCGCTGTGAACGAACCGGTGGCGTGGCAGGCGCGGATGCGCAACTCCAGCATCACCGGCGCGTGGCTCGCCTCTGACAGCTCGAAGCCCTTCTCCACCGTGCGCACGATCGACGGCAGATCGGGGCGCGGATCGAGCAGCCACATCGAGGATTTCAGCGCGTAGGCATAAGAGCGTTCCTGGATCACGCTGGCGCCTTCGCCGTAGTCCTCGCCCAGGATGATCATGGCGCCGCCGATCACGCCGGGCGACGACAGGTTGGACAGTGCGTCGGCGGCGACATTGGTGCCGACGATCGATTTCCAGGTGACCGCGCCGCGCAGCGGATAATTGATCGAGGCGCCCAGCATGGCGGCGGCACTGGCTTCGTTGGCACAGGTCTCCAGGTGCACGCCGAGCTCGGCCATGATGTCCTGCGCGTCGACCAGCACGTCGAGCAGATGCGAGACCGGCGCGCCTTGATAGCCGCCGACGTAAGAGACGCCCGACTGCAGCAGCGCCTTGGTGACCGCGAGAATGCCTTCGCCGTGGAAGATATCCCCGTCGCCCAGCCGCAGCGACTGCACTTCTTTCTTGAATGAGCGTTCCAACGGAACCGCCTCCGCGAGATAGTTTGGACCCCAACTATCTTACCAGAAGCCGGCTACATTTGCGAGGGCAGCCACAGCGCAATGATCGGGAAGGCAATCAGGATCACCAGCCGGATCAGGTCGGTGACGATGAAGGGGATTACCCCCTTGAAAATCGTGGAGAAACTCACGTCCTTGACCACGCTTTTGATGACAAAGACGTTCATGCCGACCGGCGGATGGATCAGGCCGAGTTCCACCGTCATCACGATGATGACGCCAAACCAGATCGGGTCGAAGCCGAGATGGATGATGACCGGGAAGATGATCGGCACGGTCAGGATGATCATGGCCATGGCGTCCATCAGACAGCCGAGCACCAGGTACATTACCATGATCAGCGCCAGCACGCCGTAGCTGCCGAGCCCCAGGCTGGTGAGGAACTCGGTGACCTTTTGCGGGGTCTGGGTGACGGTGAGGAAATAGCCGAACAGCAGGGCGCCGATCAGGACGGTGAACACCGCCGCCGCGGTGCGGGTCGCCTGCAGCAGCGAGGCCAATATTTTGTCCTTGTTCAGCCGGCCGGTGAGTAGCCCGATCAGGAACGCGCCGCTGGCGCCGACGCCGCCCGCTTCGGTCGGCGTGAAACGCGGCAGGAACGGCAGGCCGTACAGACCGCCGATGACGAAAACAAACAGCAGCATCGGCGCCCAGATGTCTTTCAAGCCGGCGAAGCGCTGGCGCCAGGTCGTGCTCGGACCGGTCGGCAGGAAGCCCGGCCGCACATAGCCGATGACCGCGATGGCGATCAGATACATCGTCATGGCCAGCAGGCCGGGCACGATGCCGGCGATGAACAATTTGCCGATGTCCTGTTCGGTGATGATGCCGTAGACCGCCAGCACGGTCGACGGCGGCAGCATGGCCCCTAACGTTCCGCCGGCCGCGATGACGCCGGTGGCGAAGCTCTGCGGATAGCCGTAGCGGCGCATTTCCGGATAGGCGACGGCGGAAAACGTCGCCGCGGTCGCCACCGACGAGCCGCAGATGGCGGCAAAGCCGCCGCAGGCGACGACGGTGGCAAAGCCCAGCCCGCCGCGCAGATGTCCGACAAAGCCGTTGGCGGCCTTGAACAGCTCGCGGCTCATGCCGGAATTGGTGACGAATGTCCCCATCAGCAGGAACATCGGAATGACGCCGAAGGTGTAGTCGGTCACCGTGCGCATTGAGGTCTGGCCGACCAGCTTGAGCGCGGGCGTGCCGCCGACCAGGTAGCCGAAGCCGGAAACGCCGACCAGGCCCATCGCCATGCCGACCGGCACACGCAGCAGCATCAGCGCGAACAGCGCGACAAAGCCCAACACGGCAACGGCGTCGGTGCTCATCCCGCTGTTCTCACTCGACCGGTTTGACTTTGGGCTCGACCATCAGCTCCGGCTGGAAGATCAGCCGGTAGGTGCGAACGGCGATCAGCAGCACCGCGGAGATGTCGCCGGCCCAGGCCACCGCGAAGAACGGCCAGGTCGGCAGGCGAAGATCGAAGGTGAGCACGTGGTCGTAATAGGTGCCGCGCACCTTGTCGAACAAAGTGTAGGTCTGCACCGTCACCACGAACAGCAGCACCAAGGTCGCGAACACGTCGATGATGCGCTGATATTTCGGATCGACATTGGCCCAGATCAGATCGACGGTGATGTGGGTGCCGCGATAGGAGGTCGCCGCGATCCCCCAGAAAATGAGAATGCCGAGCAGCAGGCGGCCGAAATCGAACGAATCGGGAATCGCGTAGGAGAAAACGTTGCGCAGCAGGACGGCGAGGAAGATGTTGGCGGCGACGATGCCGACGAAGCCGGCGGCGATCCATTCGATGGTGTCGATGAAACGATCCATGTAGATGCGTTTCATGTCCGCTTCCTGTCGGCTCGCAACTATCGGGAGAATCGGCGGCGGGATTTTCCCGCCGCCGCAGGGATGCAGTCAATGTGGCGTTGGCCGCAAAAATGCGGCGGTCGTCGTTCTCAGTAAGAGGATTTGAACTTGACCAGCGAGGCTTTCAGTTCGGCCATCGCCGCGTCCGGATTGCCGCCGGCTTTCTTCACATTGTCGGCCCAGGATTTTTCCAGCGGTTCGGCGGCTTTTTTCCATTCGGCGAGCTGCGCGGGGGTGAGTTGATAGACGTCGTGGCCGAGGTCCTTCAGCTTGGCGATGCCGTTGTGCTCGAAGTCGGCCCAGGGCCCTGCGACCTTGCCGGCCCATTCGTTGTTGCAGTGATTGTCGATCACCTTCTTCTGCGCCGCGGACATTTGATTATATTTGTCCTTGTTGAACACGAAGGCGAAGGTGGTCACATAGAGCGGCACCTCCATGTGATACTTGGTCACCTTGTCGATGCCGAACAGCGGGATCGATCCCCACGGGAAGGTCACCGCGTCGGCGACGCCGCGTTCGATGATGTCGCGCACTTCCGGCGCGCTCGACTGCACATTGGTGCCGCCGAGCTGCGTCACGAAGGTCGCCATGGTGGCGTGCGCCGGGCGGATCTTCATGCCCTTGATGTCGCTCGGCAACACGATCTTCTTGCTCTTGGAATGGAACGAGCCGGGGTCGTGCACGAAGGCGAGGCAGAACATGACGTCCTTCATCTCGGCCGCGGCGTATTTGCGATACCAGGCATCGAGCGCCTGTGAACCGGCTTTGCCGTTGGCGATCAGGAAGGGCAATTCGCCGGCGGCGATGATGGGGAAGCGTCCGGGCTGATAGCCGGGATTGATGTAAGTCAAGTCGGCGATGCCGTCGCGCGCCATGTCGTAATGGTCGAAGGCCTTGCCGAGCTGCTGGGAGGGAAACACCTTGGATTTGATGGTGCCGCCGGAATCCTTCTCGACCGAGGCTCCCCATTCCTCCAGCGCCTTCTGCAACGGGTGCGACGGCGGCACCCAGTGCGACAGCTTGAGCTCGAAGGTCTTGTCCTGCGCGATAGTTCCGCTCGTCCCGCCGACAAGTGCGGCGATGGCGGCAGCGAAGATTGTACCGGTGTAACGGGCTTTCATGGTGTTTCCTCCCCCGAGGGTTGGGTGTTGGTCACATTGCCAACTTTTGCAATATTCAGCCGCATGTCGCAGCCATTGTAAAGGTTATAGTTTGATATCAAACTAGTTCGCACGGCACGGCCGGTCAGGCCGCCGGCCCGGGAGGGAAATTCCAGTGCAGGGCAGTAACGGGAGGCGCGGCGCCCGCCGCGGCAAAAACGGCGAAACCATTGCCGAATCGATCAATTTCGGACCGCTCGCGCATTGGCTCGGGTTCAATTTGCGCATGGCGCAGGATGCCGCCTTCCAGGCCTTCTCGCGCCGTTC
>JACQDO010000446.1 GCA_016201085.1 Hyphomicrobiales bacterium
TGGCGAACAACCTGACCGAGCAGGTCCGTAACATTGCGGAGGTCACCACGGCTGTCGCTGGCGGCGACCTCTCGCGCAAGATCACCGTCGATGTGAAAGGCGAAATCCTCGAACTGAAGAACACCATCAATACGATGGTGGACCAGCTCAACGCCTTTGCCTCGGAAGTGACGCGTGTGGCGCGCGAGGTCGGCACCGAGGGCAAGCTCGGCGGACAGGCGCAAGTGCCCGGCGTTGCCGGCACTTGGAAGGACCTGACCGACACCGTCAACGTGATGGCGGCCAATCTGACCGAACAGGTGCGCGGCATCGTCAAGGTGGTGACCGCGGTCGCCAACGGCGACCTCAAGCAGAATCTGACCGTGAAGTCGAAGGGCGAAGTCGCGGCGTTGGCCGAAACCATCAATAACATGACGGATACGCTGGCGATCTTCGCCGACCAGGTGACCTCGGTCGCGCGCGAGGTCGGCGTCGAAGGGCGCCTGGGCGGTCAAGCCGCGGTGCCGGGCGCCGCCGGCACCTGGAAAGACCTCACCGGCAACGTGAATCTTTTGGCTGCCAACTTGACCACGCAGGTTCGCGCCATCGCCGAGGTCGCGACGGCGGTGACCAAGGGCGATCTCACCCGGTCCATTCAGGTCGATGCGCGCGGCGAAGTGGCCGAGCTCAAAGACAATATCAATACGATGATCGACAACCTGCGGCTCACCACCGACCGCAACACCGAACAGGATTGGCTGAAGACAAACCTCGCTAAGTTCACCAGCATGTTGCAGGGCCAGCGCGACCTCACAACCGTCGGCCGGTTGCTGCTCTCCGAACTGACACAACTCGTCGACGCCCAACTCGGCGTGATCTACCAAGTCGAAAACGAAGAAAACGGCGTCCTGCGATTGTTATCGGCCTACGCGGACGATGGAAGCTCGGGTCATCCGCCAATCCTGCGGATCGGCGAGAGGCTGATCGGCCAATGCGCCGCTGAAAAGAGAAGAATGCTGATCACGGAAATACCGACTTACGCGGTCCCCATCGGGTCGGCGCTGTTCAAGGTGGTCCCGCAGAACATTATCGTCCTGCCCGTGCTGTTCGAGGATCAGGTGAAAGCCGTGATCGAGCTAGCGTCGATTTCGTCATTCACGACTCTGCAGATTTCGTTCCTCGAGCAACTGACGACCAGTATCGGCATCGTGCTCAATTCCATCGAAGCGACGATGCAGACCGAAGGCCTGCTGAAGCAATCGCAAAATCTCGCCGCCGAATTGCAAACGCAGCAGACCGAGCTGCAGCAAACCAACGACCAATTGGAGCAGAAGGCGCAGCAGCTTGCGGAACGCAACGTCGAAGTCGAACGCAAGAATCAGGAAATCGAGCAGGCCCGCCGTGCGCTCGAAGAAAAAGCCAGCGAGCTGGCGCTCACCTCGAAATACAAGTCCGAGTTCCTGGCGAATATGTCGCACGAATTGCGCACGCCGCTCAACAGCATCCTCATTCTGGGCCAACAGCTCACCGAAAATCCGGACGGCAACCTGACGGCCAAACAGGTGGAGTTCGCGCGCACCATCCACGGCGCCGGCACCGACCTGTTGAATCTCATCAGCGACATTCTCGATCTCTCCAAGATCGAATCCGGCACGGTCACGGTCCCCGAAGAAGAGGTGTCCGGCTCCGGCTTGATCGACGGTGTTGCGCGCCCGTTCCGTCATGAAGCGGAAAACCGCAATCTGTCATTTGACGTGCGGATCGACCCGCACTTGGACCGCAGCATCACCACCGACTCCAAGCGCCTGCAGCAGGTGCTCAAGAATCTGCTTTCGAATGCCTTCAAGTTCACCAAAAACGGCGGCGTGCAGTTCAACGTATCGGCCGCGGTCGGTGGCTGGAGCCCGGAACATGCCGTGCTCAGCCTAGCGCCTTCCGTCGTCGCCTTCGAAGTGACCGACACCGGCATCGGCATCCCCGCCGACAAGCAAAAGATCATCTTCGAGGCCTTCCAGCAGGCCGATGCCAGCACCAGCCGGAAATACGGCGGCACTGGCCTCGGTCTCGCTATCAGCCGCGAATTGTCGAACCTGCTCGGCGGCGAAATCCAGCTTCGCAGCACACTCGGACAAGGCAGCACGTTCACGCTCTATCTACCGATAAAATATGTCGGACCGTCGACGGGAATTAGGCCCCCCGCGAACGAGGCCCCGAAATCGCCAATGCAAGCCCCGGCTTTGTTGCCTCCCGCAACGGCCGAGCGCATTGCGGAGCATATTGTCGACGACCGTCTCGAAATCGAGCCGGGCGATTCGATCTTGCTGGTGGTCGAGGACGATCCCCATTACGCCCGCGTCATCCGGGATTTGGCACGCGACAAAGGCTTCAAGGTCTTAATCGCGGCGCGTGGCGCCGATGCGCTCAACCTGGCGCAACAGTTCCAGCCCAACGCGGTATCGCTCGACGTGTTTCTGCCGGACATGCTCGGCTGGACCGTCCTCAATCAGCTCAAACAAAACCCGCTCACCCGCCACATTCCGGTGCAAATTATCACGCTCGACGAGGATCGCCAGCATGCCTTGGCGCGCGGCGCATTTTCCTTCGTTACCAAGCCGACGACGACGGAAGGCGTCGAGGAAGCGCTGTCGCGTATCAAGGAATACGCGCAAACACGTCGCCGGCGCTTGCTCGTGGTCGAAGACAATCCATCCGAACAGCTGGGTATCAGAGAGCTGCTCGGACACGACGATATTGACATCATTACGACCGATACCGGCACCGAGGCAACCAAGTTTTCCGTCGAGGACCATCCACAACTCGGCAATGCGCTCAAGGTGGTGCTCGTTTATAGCGTCGGCGAGAAATCCGCCCGCGTCAAGGATTGGACGGGCTTCACGACGCTCGCTTTCAACGTTGTCAACGCCGAGAATGCGACCGTGAAGCTCGGACGGTGCTGCTGGTCGACGATGACGCCCGCAACATTTTCGCGCTCAGCAGCGTTCTTGAACGGCGCGGAATGCGCGTGCTCACGGCCACGACCGGTACCGAAGCTATCGATATGGTCGCATCGACGCCCGATCTGTCGATCGTGCTGATGGATATCATGATGCCGCAAATGGACGGGTATCAGACCATACAGGCCATTCGGCAAAGGCCGGAATTGCGACGCTTGCCAATCATTGCCTTGACGGCCAAGGCGATGAAGGGCGACCGGGAAAAATGCCTGGAGGCCGGCGCTTCGGACTATCTCGCAAAACCGGTCAATACCGAGCAGTTGCTGTCGGCGTTACGCATGTGGCTCCACCGCTGAGTTGAGAAACGCCATGAGCGGACATGAGAAAGTCAACATTCTGCTGGTAGACGACCAGCCCGCGAAGCTGCTGAGCTATGAAGCCATTCTTCATGGCCTGAATGAAAATCTGCTCAAGGCAAGTTCGGGCCGCGAAGCCCTTGA
>JACQDO010000447.1 GCA_016201085.1 Hyphomicrobiales bacterium
AGCCGGCCGACGATGCCGCCCATGAACAGCAGCGGAATGAAGGCGGCGATGAGCGAGACCGAGATCGACACCACGGTGAAGCCGATCTGCTTGGCGCCCTTGAGCGTGGCGCGCAGCGGCTTATCGCCGTTTTCCAGATTGCGGAACACGTTCTCGATCATGACGATGGCGTCGTCGACCACAAAGCCGATGCTCACCGCCAGCGCCATCAGCGACAGATTGTCGATGGAAAATCCGGCCACCCACATCGCCGCGCAGGTGCCGGCGAGCGACAGCGGCACGGTGATGCCGGCGGCGATGGTCGCCGCCGCGCGCCGCAGAAAGATGAACACCACCATCATCACCAGCAGCGCAGTGGCGCCGAGCGTGAGCTGCATGTCGTGCACGCTGGCGCGAATAGTCTGGGTGCGGTCGGCGAGCACCGAGATTTCGAGGCCGGCCGGCACCCATTGCCGCAGCTCGGGCAGCAGCTCGTAGATTCGGTCCACCGTGTCGAGGACGTTGGCTTTGCCCTGCTTGGTGATGATCAGCAGCACCGAAGGGTCGCGGTTATACCAGCCGGCCGAGCGGCTGTTGCGCACGCTGGCGCTGATCGAGGCCACCGTGGACAGGCGGATCACGTTGCCGTTGACGGTCTTCACCACCAAGGCGTTGTATTCGTTGGCCGCGCGCAGCTGGTCGTTGATGCCGATGCTGACCGCGCGCTTGTCCCCGTCGAAAGTGCCGAGCGGGCCGAGCGCGTTGGAATTGGCGATCGCCGTGCGCACGTCCTCCATGGAGAGGCCCATGGCGGCGAGCCGGGTCGGGTCGACGCGCACGCGCAGCGCCGGCTGCTCGGAGCCGGCGACGGTGACGTCGGCGACGCCGTCCACCTGGCTGAGTCGCTGCGCGATGATGCTGTCGGCGGCATCGTAGATCGCGCTCGGCTGCATGGTCTTGGAGGTCAGCGCCAGGATCAGGATCGGCGCCGCCGCCGGATTGGCCTTGCGGAAGGTCGGCAGCGTCGGCATGTCGCCGGGCAGGTCGCTGAGCGCGGCATTGAGTTCGGCCTGCACGTCGCGCGCGGCGCCTTCGATGCTGCGGCGCAAGTCGAACTGGATGGTGATGCGCGAAAGCCCGGTCGAACTGGTCGAGGTGAGCTCGGTCACCCCG
This sequence comes from Hyphomicrobiales bacterium, assembly GCA_016201085.1. Taxonomy (GTDB): domain Bacteria; phylum Pseudomonadota; class Alphaproteobacteria; order Rhizobiales; family Xanthobacteraceae; genus Pseudolabrys. The sequence continues at coordinate 1,153 of JACQDO010000447.1, forward strand.
GAAATCTCGCCCAGCCGCCGCTCCAGCGGCGCCGCCACCGTCGCCGCCATGATGTTGGGGTCGGCGCCCGGGCGGCTCGCCGACACGAAGATGGTGGGGAATTCGACGCTCGGCAGGCTGGCGACCGGCAGGAAGATGTAGGCCACGGCGCCCACCAGAAACAGTCCGATCGCCATCAGCGTGGTGCCGATCGGCCGGCGGATGAACGGGTAGGAGAAGTTCATCGCCGGCCTCGCGCCCGGCGCGGGGCGAGCCGCGGCGGCGGCTCGGGCGCCGGCGCCAGCCGCGCGCGCAGCCGTTCCATATAGAGATAGATCACCGGCGTGGTGTAGAGCGTGAGCAACTGGCTGAGCAGCAGCCCGCCGACGATGGTGATGCCGAGCGGATTGCGCAGCTCCGAGCCGGTGCCGCTTTCCAGCGCCAGCGGCAGCGCGCCGAACAACGCCGCCAGCGTCGTCATCATGATCGGGCGGAAGCGCAGCAGCGCCGCCTGCACGATCGATTCTTCCGGATTCATGCCCTGATTGCGCTCGGCCTCGATGGCGAAGTCGATCATCAGAATCGCGTTCTTCTTGACGATGCCCATCAGCAGCACGATGCCGATGAGCGCGATCACCGAGAGGTCATAACCGAACAGCATCAGCGCCAGCAGCGCGCCGACGCCGGCCGATGGCAGCGTGGACAGAATGGTGAGCGGATGGATGAAGCTTTCGTACAGCACGCCGAGTACGATGTAGATGGCGATAGCCGCGGCCAGCAGCAGCCATGGCTCGCCAGCCAGCGACTTGGCGAACTCGGCCGCATCGCCCGAATAGGCGCCGGTCACCGAGGACGGCATGCCGATCTCCTGCTGCGCCGCGCCGATGAGCGCGACCGCGTCGGACAGCGCATAGCCGGGGGCGAGATCGAACGAGATGGTGACGGAAGGAAACTGCTCCTGGTGCGCGATCGCCAGCGGCGCCGAGGTGTTGACGAAGCGCGCGAAGGAAGCCAGCGGGACCTGGGTGCTGCCGGTGACGGTGTTGGGCGTGGCGGTGGTGTTGGTGTTGGTGGTGCCGGTGGCGGTGTTGCCGGCGGTGACGGCGGTGCCGGTCGAGGTGCTCGAGCCGGTGACATAGAGCTTGCCCAGCCAGGTGGGGTCCTGCTGGTAGCGCGGCTGCGCCTCCAGGATGACGCGGTACTGGTTGGCCTGCCCGTAGATGGTCGAAATCTGCCGCTGGCCGAAGGCATCGTTGAGGGTGTCGGTGATGCTCTGCATCGATACGCCAAGCCGGCCGGCCTGCTCGCGGTCGACCACGACATTGACGCGCGGCCCGCCTTCCTGCGCCTCGGAGGCGACCTCGCGCAAAGCCGGGTTGCCGCGTAGCCGCAGCGTCAGCCTATCGGCCCATTGCAGCACTTCGGCGGTATCGGTGCCGACCAGCGTGTACTGGTACTGCGCGCGGCTGGCGCGCGTGGAAATCTGGATATCCTGCGTGGCCTGGAAATATACCGTCATGCCGGGGATGCCGGCGACCTGGGTTTTCAGCCGCGCGATGATCTCCTCGACGCGCGCGTGGCGCTGGTTGCGCGGCTTCAGCGTGATGGCGAGCCGGCCGGCATTGGGCGTGGCATTGAGCGGGCTGACGCCGATCACCGAGACCACGCCGGCAACATCCGCGTCGGAGCGGATCGCCGCCTCCACCGTCTGCTGGCGGCGCTGCATTTCGCCGAACGAGACATCGGTGCCGGCCTCGGTCACCGCGGTGATCAGGCCGGTGTCCTGCAACGGCAGGAAGCCCTTGGGCATGAAGGCGTAGAGCAGGATGGTGGCGGCCAGCGTCGCCAGCGTGACGATCAGGGTCTCGCGCTGATGGCGCAGCACCCAGAGCAGGCTGCGATGGTAAAATGCCACCGTGCGCTCGACCGGCTCCTGCATGCGGCGCAGGATGGCGCTGTCGCCGAGGGCGCCGCCGTGCTCGCCGCTCTGCCGCAGCAGGCGGCCGCACATCATCGGCGTCAGCGTCAGCGAGACGATGGCGGATGCCACCACCGCGATGGTGAGGGTGAGCGCGAATTCGCGGAACATGCGCCCGACCAGCCCGGTCATGAACAGCAGCGGGATGAACACCGCGATCAGCGACAGCGTCAGCGAAATGACCGTGAAGCCGATTTCCTTGGCGCCGCGCAGCGCCGCATCGAGCGGCCGCTCCCCGTCCTCCATGTGCCGCACGATGTTCTCGATCATCACGATGGCATCGTCGACCACGAAGCCCGTGCCGATGGTCAGCGCCATCAGGGAGAGGTTATCCAGCGAGAAGCCGCAGAACCACATCACGCCGAAAGTGGCGATCAGCGACAGCGGCAGCGCCACGCCGGCGATGATGGTGGCGCGGATAGTGCGCAGGAAGATCAGCACCACCAGCACGACCAGCACGACGCTGAGCATCAGCGTGAATTGCACGTCGTGAATCGAGGCGCGGATGGTGGTGGTGCGGTCGTTGACGATGGTGAGCGTGGCGCCGGCCGGGATGGCGCGGCGCAGCCGCGGCAGCTCGGCGCGCACGCGCTGCACCGTCTCGATCACGTTGGCGCCGGGCTGGCGCTGCACGTCGATGACGATCGCGGGCGTGCCCTTGTAGGAGGCGCCGACCTTGCTGTTCTCCAGGCCCTCGATCACGTTGGCGACGTCGCCGAGCAGCACCGGCGCGCCGTTGCGGAACGCCACCGTGATGGCTTTGTAGGCGTCGCCGCTGGCAAGCTGATCGTTGGCGGCCACCGTGTAGGATTGATGCGCGCCGTCGAGCGAGCCTTTCGGTCCGGCCACGTTGGCGCTGACGATGGCGGTGCGCAGGTCTTCCAGCCCGACGCCATAGGCGGCCAGCCGCGACAGGTCGGCCTGGATGCGGATCGCCGGGCGGATGCCGCCCTGTAC
>JACQDO010000453.1 GCA_016201085.1 Hyphomicrobiales bacterium
CGTCGCGCGCGGCAATGCCGAACGCCACCGTCTTGCATCGCGCTGCACTTTCGTCGCCTGCGATATCGCTGCCGGCGCACAAGGGCCATTCGATCTGATCGTGTCGAACCCGCCTTATGTGGCGCACGGCGATATCGCCACGCTGGCGCCGGAGGTGCGCGATTACGATCCGGCAATCGCCCTCGATGGCGGTAATGATGGACTTGATGGTTACCGCGCCATTGCCGCCGACGCCCGCCGCCTGCTGGCGCCGCGCGGCCGGCTGATCGTGGAACTAGGGGCAGGCCAGGAACACGCGGTCAGCGCGCTGTTTACCAAATCCGGGTTGACGGTTGGCAAGGCGCGAAACGATTTGGGCGGAATTGCTCGCGCGCTGAGCGCAACTATCGCGCCATGAGCGCCCCGCATTGCGGCCTGGCATAAATGCAGGGCTACGCGAAAGTCGAAAAAACCACTTGGAATATGGTGCGGAAACGACTAGCTTCCCCTCACGGAATCGACCCGTGACGGTTGCATGCCAGGAACCCCGGAGCTGAGACGCTCTGTGAGGCGGCACCGCGAAGCCGATGACGAAAGCCGACAAGACGGCAGACGAAATCGCCAGAGACGGGTTTGGATGCTTCACCGGTTGGGCGCATCACAATTTTAAACTTTGCGAGATGCGCGTAACGAGAGGTTGGCAACGCTGCGGGCTGAGACCGCAGCCATGGGGTTGCTATAGCTAGCGCGATAACGGCTGCAAATATTCGACCATTGGCGCGGACAACCGACGGCAAGTCCGGCCGCGCAATGCGATAGTTATGGACTTGTGGGTGAGTAGAGCAATCGGCGGGGAACGCCGCGGCAAAGCGAGCACAGCGAAAGGTCGGCGAACGGGCACATCATGAGAAACGGTCAGAAACGCATGCGGGGACGTAACAACAACAACCCCCACCGTGGTAAGAGCCAGAATCCGTTGACGCGGGTGTACGAGTCGAACGGCCCCGACGTGAAGATCCGCGGCACCGCCTCGCACATCGCGGAAAAATACATCCAGCTCGCGCGCGACTCGCAGAGCTCCGGCGATCCTGTTGCCGCCGAAAACTACTACCAGCACGCCGAACATTATTTCCGGCTGATCGCCGCCGCGCAGGAACAGTTCCGCCAGCAGAATCCCTATTACAACGCGCAGCAGGGGCAGCAGGGCGGACAGGCGGCTCCGCAAGGCGCGGCCGACGACAATTATGACGACGGCGACGATGACGGTCAGCCCTTCCTAGGCCAGAACGAGCCGAGCTATACGCCGCAGCCGCCGCAAGCCCAGCCGCAGCCCTATATTCCGCGCGACGCGCAGCCGTTTCCGCCGCGCGATCAGCAGCAGAACCGTCCGCAGCATCAGCCGCAGCAATCCTATCCGCAGCCGACGGTGCAAGCCGGCAATGAAGTCATTCCCGACCCGAACGCCTTGCCGGCCTTCATCACCGGCGGCCAGCCGCAGCCGAGCGTCGCGCCAAATCCCAACCAAGGTTTCGGGCAGAACGGCCATGAGCAGGGCGACCGCGGCCAGGATCGCTTCGGGCATCGCCGGCGGCGGCGCCATCGCGGCGGCGGCTTCCGTCCCGAACGTCCGGACAATTTCGGCAACACCGCTCCGCAGGGAGCCGCACCGCAAGGCGACGGCGGCGGCGACGAACCGCGGCAGCCGGAATAATTATCCCCCCGGCGAGGGCGCCAGCACCGGCTCGAGCGCGGGAACCAGCCGTCGCTTTTCGCGCCGCGCCGGAATTGCGCGATAGACCTGCTTCACCGCTTCCACCAGATGCACGCCGGCGAACGGCGCCGATAGCGTCGCGCCGGTGCGCTCCCAGGCTACAGCCGAGCGCAGAAACCAGTCGCGCGCAATCGGCGGCATATAGAGCGCCTCGCTCCAGCCGGTCGGCGTGAACCAGGTCTCGCGCAGAAGCTGATTGATCTGGCTGCGCGAATAGGGCCGGCCATGCCCAAATGGAGTCGTGTCCATGCGCGCCCACAGGCCGCGCCGGTTCGGCACCACCGCCAGCAGCCGGCCGCCGCCGGCCAGCACCCGCCACACTTCGCGCAACAACGTGGCCGGATCGTTGGTCATTTCCAGCCCGTGCACCAGCAGTACGCGGTCGACCGCGTTATCCGGCAGCGGCAGTTCGTTCTCGTCCACCAGGGCCGATAGCGCCGGCCGCGTCGTCGGCCATTTCACCACGCCTTGGCCGGCCGGCATGAAGGCCAGGCAGCGTTCGGCCTCCTCGCGGAACAGGCCGAGATAGGGCGTGGCATAGCCGATGCCGAGCACGCGCTGGCCGGCGGTGTCGCCCCACAGGTTGGGGATGCCGCGGCTGACGAAGCGACGGGCCACCACGCCCAGCCGCTGGCCATAGAAATTACGCAGGTCCACGACGTCGATCGACATGGGATAAAACTACCATGAATTTATGAACCAAGGCGTATCCGGCACAGAACGGCAGGTGCGCGGCAATTCGTCCGCGTGATACGGTTAATATCGCTCCTGGTCACGAGGATGACGCCCATGCCCGCGGAAATCCGCCTGTTTCTCTGCCGATCCGACAATTACGGGGTGTTGCTGCATGACCCGAAAAGCGGCGCCACCGCCGCGATCGACGCGCCCGAGGCAGGCCCGATCGATGCCGCGCTCAAGGCCGCCGGCTGGAACCTCACCGACATCCTGGTCACCCATCACCACCCCGATCACATCGACGGTATCCTGCCACTGAAGGAAAAA
>JACQDO010000454.1 GCA_016201085.1 Hyphomicrobiales bacterium
CGGCACCAACATGGTGCGCAAGGAGCTGGGCCTGCCGCTGGCGGAATGCCTGGCCGCCGACGGGCGCTATTCGCTGGTGCCGGTGGCGAAGTAAGAGGCTCTTTACTCGCCCGCGCAGCGATCTCTCTTCCCCTCTCCCCTTGCGGGAGAGGGTGGATCGCGCGGAGCGATAGCGAAGCGCGATCCGGGTGAGGGGTCAGCGGCTCGCGATATCCAGACCCCTCTCCCGCGCTCGTTCGGCTTCGCCTCCACTTGCGCACCCTCTCCCATAAGGGGAGAGGGGAAGCGCGATTGATTCACCGCCCGCCACGGTTAACAAGCCCTCAATGTAATCGCCGCAAGTTCCGCATCGAACTTGGCCCGGCTTAAATCGATTGCCATTTAATGTGTATCGGTAAAAGCCGGGGGGCTTGCCGATGCGTCTTTATCTGTTGCCGCTCATCCTTGTCGTCTGCGGGACCGCGCTGTCCGCGTTGGCGGAAATGTCGGTGCCGATGGCACGGCAGGAGTTCGTGGCGCAGATCGATTTCGACGCCCTGCACAACCAGGCCAACACAGCCCTGGAACAGCTTCGCCAGTCGCAAGATCGACGTATGACGTCGGAGAGTGTCGCGACCTTCTGACTTATGCCCCCGCGTCGTCGGCGTTCGGATAGAACAACTGCTCGCCGTTGATCTTGTAATCGGCGATCGCCTTCTGTCCTTCGCCCGACACCAGCCAGTCGACGAACGCCTGCCCGAGCTCCTTCTTCACGGTCGGGTGCTTGGCCGGATTCACCAGCATGACGCCGTACTGGTTGAACAGCCGCTTGTCGCCTTCCACCGCGATGACGAGATCGCCCTTGTTCTTGAACGAAATCCAGGTGCCGCGATCCGACAGCACATAGGCATTGCCGGCGCCCGCAGTGTTGAGAGCGGCGCCCATGCCCTGGCCGATCGACTTGTACCAGGCGCCCTTATCCTTCTCGATGTCGACGCCGGCGACTTTCCATAAGTTGAGTTCGGCGGCATGCGTGCCGGATTTGTCGCCGCGCGAGATGAAGGGCGCGCCCTTGGCCATGATCTGCTTGAGCGCGGCAACGATATTCTTGCTGCCCTTGATGCCGGCAGGGTCGCTCTTCGGTCCGATCAGCACAAAATCGTTGTACATCACCGGATAGCGTTTCACGCCGAAGCCGTCGGCGACAAATTTCTCTTCCTGCGGTTTGGCGTGCACGAACACCACGTCGGCATCGCCGCGCCGGCCGGTGTCGAGCGCCTGGCCGGTGCCTTGCGACACGACCTTCACCTCGACGCCGGTCTTGGCCTTGAACAGCGGCAGGATGTGGCCGAACAGGCCGGAATCCTGCGTCGAGGTGGTCGACGACACCACGATCGATTTGTCCTGCGCGAAGCTTGGCGCGGCGGTGAAGACGGCAGTGGCGAGTACGGCGATGGCGATCAAATTGCGGCGATCAAGCATGTGAATCCTCGATATTTATTTAGGCGTCGTCCCCGCGAAGGCGGGGACCCAGTAACCACTGTTTGATCCGTATCGCGCAGACCGGGGTTACTGGATCCCGGCTCTCGCTTGCGCTCGGCCGGGATGGCGGCCGAGCTTGTTGCCACTCACACCAACAATTCTCCTGCGATGAATTTCTTCGCCTCATCGGTCTTCGGAGCCGCGAAGAACTATTCCGCCGGGCCGGTTTCGATCAGCCGGCCGCGATGCAGCAGCACGATGTTGCCGGCCAGGCGCTTGGCCTGGCCGAGATCGTGGGTCGACATCAACACCTTGATGCCGCGCGCGGTGACGGTGCGCACGATGTCCTCGATCGCCTTGGTGGCGGCGGGATCGAGACTGGCGGTCGGCTCGTCGAGAAACAAAATGGCGGGATCGCGCGCCAGCGCACGCGCGAACGCCAGCCGCTGCTGCTCGCCGCCCGACAGCCGCCGCGCCGGTCGGCCGCCAAGTCCGCTGAGACCGACCAGCTCCAGCAATTCGGCGGCGCGGGCGGCGCGCTTGGCGCGCGCAACGCCGGCGGCGGCGAGCGCGTAGCGGACATTGCCCAGGGCCGAACGCCGCAGCATGACCGGGCGTTGGAACAATATGGCGCGGCGCGTCGGCGGCACATCGTAGCGCCCGCCCCAGCTGATGAACCCGCGGGTAGGCGGGATCAGTCCCATGGCGGCGCGCAGCAGCGTGGTCTTGCCGGAGCCATTCGGCCCGATCAATACAGTCGGCGGACCGGCATCGATGATGAGCGAAACGCGGTCGAGGATCGTCACCTCGCCGGCGAGCATCACGATTTCCAGGAGCATCAGGGGCAGTTCGGAGGCGGGTGCGCGCATGTTCATCCCGCGTAACGTTCGCCGGCGCGGCGCGCGCCCCAGGCCAGCGCGTTGATGACGATCACGATGGAGATCAGCACTATGCCAAGCCCGACCGCGAGCGGCAGGTCGCCTTTGGAGGTTTCCAGCGCGATCGCCGTGGTCATGGTGCGGGTGAAGCCCTCGATATTGCCGCCGACGATGATGATGGCGCCGACCTCGGCCGCCGCCCGCCCGAAACCCGCCAGCAGCGCCGTCACCAGGGAAAAGCGTGCGTCCCAGATCAATGTCGCGACCCGGCGCCAGGGGCCGACATCCATGGCGGCGAACTCTTCGCGATACTCGGCCCACAAATCCTCGACCGTCTGCCGGGTGAGCGCCGCGACGATGGGTGTCACCAGCACGGTTTGCGCGATCACCATGGCCTGCGGCGTGAACAGCAGTCCCCACGATCCGAGCGGTCCCGAGCGCGACAGCGTCAGGAACACCGCCAGCCCGACGACGACCGGCGGCAGGCCCATCAGCGCGTTGAGCAGCACGATGGCGCCCTCGCGGCCACGAAAGCGCGTGAGGGCCAAAAGCGCGCCAACCGGCATGCCAATCAGGGCGGCCAACAGCACCGCGCTCAGGCTGACCAGCAGCGACAGCCGCACGATGGCAAACAGGGCGGGGTCGCCCGTGAGCACCATCTGCAGCGCGGAGATATCGCCTGTCATTTCGTCGGTCCCAAACGCGCCCGGCGCCTCGCTCGCCATATTGGTTATATTGCGCGTTAATTGTCATATTGGTCAATGTTTGTAATTAAGACATAATAACGCAGATGAATAGTAGACGATTAGGCCATTTAAATCGTCCAAGGACCGGATTGTTGGCTTGCAAAAACATGCGTCGGTCGCCATGAGCTAGCGGCGCGTGCTGCTTCATGACCGAAGGTCATGTTTCCGGAGGGGTGGCCGAGTGGCTGAAGGCGCACGCTTGGAAAGCGTGTTTACGGGAAACCGTAACGTGGGTTCGAATCCCACTCCCTCCGCCA
>JACQDO010000441.1 GCA_016201085.1 Hyphomicrobiales bacterium
CGCTTCGGCGGGCGAAGCAAGGTCGGACAAGATCATGCGCAAAAAAGACTAAGCCGCGTCGGCCTCGGCAGCGCCTTCGTCCAACGGCCGACGGCGCCGGCGTGCGCCGCGACAAATCGCGGCGGGGATGCAGCACAGGTCATCGACGAAGCCGGCCCAGCGCGCGGCGCTGGCCAGCCCGCGGTCGAGCGCCGCCATGGTACGGTCGAGGCCGTGCTCCTCGTCGTCGACCCACACCGTCAGCACGCGCGCGAACATCAGCGCCGCGCCTTGCGCGCGTAATGCACCGCGCGGGCCGGAGGCGCCGATGCCGGCGGCTTCCAGCATCCAGCGTTGCGAGCGCACCGCCATGGCGTTGAGCGCGAAAGCCAGACCCGGATTGCGCCGGGCCGAACGCATGATCGAGCGCACCGCATCCTTGTAGGGCGCCAGCGCTTCCAGCCGGCGCATCAGCACGTCGAACAGCCGCTCGCGCGCCGGTTCCTCCGCCAGGTCGGCGTCGCCGCCGGCCAGCACCGCGCGGTCGATGTCCTTCATGTGGCCGGCGAAGATCGCCAGCGTTGAGCCGAACTCGGCGCGCCATTGCGAGAGCTTGAGGCCGGCGCGGCCGGCCACTTCGGCCAGGCCGATCTCCTCGAAAGAATGCTCCGCCAAGAGCGCCATCAGCGCGTCGACCGCCTTGTCGCGGTCGGTGGTGCCGCGTGGCGGCGCAGGCTGGGCTTTGCGTTGACGCTTGGTCGTGCGGGCCATGACCGCCTCCTCGGGCTGTTCGGATGGCCTTAATCTAGGGCGGCAAAGGCGACCGTTCTAGGGCAGGGAACTCGGTTGAGTATCCTCAACCCGCCAATTCGCGCGAGCGCCTGGTGGCGGCGGCGATGGCCTTGGTGAGCAGTTCGTCGAAGCCGCCCGGCCCCATCAGCACCTCGAGGGCGGCGGCGGTGGTGCCGCCGGGCGAGGTCACGTTCTGCCGCAACGTGGCGGCATCGAGTTCCGAGCGATGCAGCAGTTCGCCGGAGCCGGCGACGGTCTCGCGCGCCAGCCGCGCCGCCAACTCGGCCGGCAGCCCAGCGGCGATGCCGGCCTTGGTCATCGCCTCCGCCAGCAGGAACACATAGGCCGGGCCGGAGCCGGACAGCGCGGTGACCGCGTCGATCAGCGCCTCATCTTGAACCCATTCGACCTTGCCGATGGCGGCAAGCAGGTCGGTCGCCAGTTTGCGCTGGCGCGCGCTGACCTTGCCATTGGCCACGGCAACGCTGATGCTGCGGCCGATTGCTGCCGGCGTGTTTGGCATGGCGCGCACGATCGCCGCGCCGGGCAGCGATTTTTCCAGAAAGCCGATGGTGCGCCCGGCCATGATCGACAGCACCAGCGTGGATTTGTCGACGTAAGCCGCCAGCGGCGGCACGGCGGCGGGCGCGGTCTGCGGCTTGACCGCGATGACAATGGCGGCGGCCGCCGTCGCTTTGCCTTTCGGATTAAGCTTGAGTCCGCGCTTGGTCAGCGCCTTCATCGACTTGCCCGGCTGCGGCTCGATGGTCGCGATCCGCTTTGGCGCCAAGCCACGCGCCAGCCAGCCATCGAGCATGGCGCTGCCCATCTTGCCGGCGCCGACCAGGAGGAGGGCGCCGGGGAATTTGGCGAGGGCAGTTTTGTCGGATTTGCGAGCAGCCATCGTTCTCTCCGCTGTCATCATCCGCGAAAGCGGATGATCCAGTATTCACCGAGGCTGAGATAGCCTTCCGCGCTTCGGAATACTGGATGCCCCGCTTTCGCGGGGCATGACAAGGGGAATCACGCCTCGCCCGAGGTCTCGAACATGGCGGCGTCGAGCGCCTCGCGCGCGCCCTTGCCGGCCCAGACCACGAACTGGAAGGCGGTGAAATGGCGCTCGCAGGTGTCGAGCGCGGTGCCGAGCAGCGCCTCGCATTGCTTGCCGGAGGCCTCCACGCCGCCCGCCAGCACCAGCGCGTGGCGGTACATGACAATGCCTTCCTTGGTCCACAAATCGAAATGGCCGACCCAAAGCTGCTCGTTGATCAGCGAGATCAACGCCTGCACCTCGGCGCGCCGCCGCTCGGGAACCTTGAGGTCGAAGGCGCAGGCCAGATGCAGCGCCTCGATGTTGCCCATCCAGGTGTAGGAGAGCTGGTAGTCGGTCCACTTGCCGGCGACCAGAATGGTGATCTCGTCGTCGCCCGCGCGCTCGAACGACCAGTCGTTGCCGGCCGCCAGGCGTTCCACCACGTCGAGAGGGTTGATTCGTTTCTCGTCCGTGTAGCTGGTCAGGGACATGACGTCTCCACTTTGCCGATTTGAGCGAGGGGAAACGCACGGCACCGCACGCGCACACGGCACGCTTTAGGCCCGGACCGGGCCCGAACCGCATTTGACGCAGGGGATACGTGACGCCTTGACGCTGGCCGCGAATCACTGAGCGGTTTGACTATATCTCTCTCGATTCCGCCCGCCAAAGGCATCTTCGAGTGCCAATGAGCAGTGATTTGCGGCTGCCGCGCAACTGCCGCGACTCGACTCTCCACAGCCAATCCTGCGTCACGTTGAATCTGGTGTGGATAACTTATTCCGTCATTCCGGGGCGCGTGCGCAGCACGCGAACCCGGAATCCAGATTCACGACTACAGCCTCGCTTTTGTCTCTGGATTTCGGGTCCGCGCCTTTGGCGCGTCCCCGAATGACTAGTAGGCGCTCAATCGAACAGGCTCGACACCGACTCTTCGTGGGCTGTGCGCCCGATCGCTTCACCGATCAGCGTGGCGATCGGCAGCACGCGGATATTGCCGGCGGCGAGAATTTCCTTGGTCGGCTGAATCGAGTCGGTGATCACCAGTTCCTTCAGCCGCGACCTGGCGATGCGCGCGCTGGCGCCGCCCGACAGCACGCCGTGGGTGATATAGGCGTAGACCGCCTTGGCGCCCTGCCCAAGCAGGGCGTCGGCGGCGTTCACCAGGGTGCCGCCGGAGTCGACGATGTCGTCGACCAGCACGCAGGTGAAGCCGGCCACGTCACCGATCACGTTCATCACCTCGGATTCGCCGGCACGCTCGCGCCGCTTGTCGATGATGGCGAGCGGCGCATTTATGCGCTTGGCCAAGCCGCGTGCGCGCACCACGCCGCCGACATCGGGCGACACCACCATGACATTGTCGAGCTGGAAGCGCTCCTTGATGTCGCGCACCATTACCGGCGAAGCATAGAGATTGTCGGTCGGGATATCGAAGAAGCCCTGGATTTGGCCGGCATGCAGGTCGAGCGTCATCACCCGGTCGGCGCCGGCGCGCGTGATCAGGTTGGCCACCAGCTTGGCCGAGATCGGGGTGCGCGGCCCGGGTTTGCGATCCTGCCGGGCATAGCCGAAATAGGGCACTACCGCTGTGATGCGGCGCGCGGATGAGCGGCGCAGCGCATCGATGATGATGAGCAATTCCATCAGGTGGTCGTTGGCCGGATATGACGTCGACTGAATCACGAAGAGGTCGGCGCCACGGACGTTTTCCTGGATTTCGACGAATATCTCCATGTCGGCGAAGCGCTTGACCACCGCCTTGGCCAGCGTCGTCTTCAGGTATTCGGCGATCTGCTGCGCCAGGGCAGGGTTGGAATTGCCGGCGACGAGCTTGATCGCCCCGTTCTTGCCCGCCATGCCCAGGATCCTTGCGTTAACGCGCCGCTCTCTGGCCAGACTCAGCCAGATCGCGCTTCAGGCGGCGTGGTCATAACAAGGCGGGGACAAGCGAGCAATACGAGTCGGAATCGTTGTCCGAAACTTTTTCCGACAGGATGAACGAAGCCGATTTATTGGGGCGCGGCCGCCAGTAACAGCGTGTCTCGAGCCGATATGACCGCCGCCGGCTCCGGCCGGCCGCGCGGCAGCGGCATCTCACCGGCTTTGCCGTCGCCGCCCGCGGGCGTTTGCTTGCTGACGGCCGCTACCGGATCGGCCTGCGGGCGGAAAATACGGAAAATACCGGCGGCCTCTGGCGAAGGACCGCGCTCCCCGACCAGAATCAACTGTGGCGCAGTAGCGGCCACCGGTGTGCCTGGCGCGACCTCGGGCGAAGTCAGGAAGGCGGCGAGCTGCTCCATGCTGGTGCGCGCGATCCGCTTTAGCATCGCATCGTCCGCGGCGCTCCAGGCATCGCGGTGGCGGCCCGTGGCGGTTTCCTCGCCGGCGATGCGCAAGGCGCGATGCTCGTCGCCATCGAATACATCCCAGAGCCAGGCAATTGTGGTGCGGCCTTTCACAACTTTGGCGACAAGATAGCCGCGGACGCGGTAGGCCGACGGACTTTCGCGCGAGATGACCGCAAGATGACGGGTCTGTGCCTCGTCGTTGAGACTCCGTACCAGCGTGGCGAATTGCACGGCCGGCGGCCCTTCGATGGATTCAAAGGCAACAGTGGCGCCGCGTGGCTGCGCGGCCGACAGGTTAGGCTGTCCGTCAATGGTGCAGCCGGCGAGCGCCAATGCGCAGGCCGCCGCCAACACCTTCCCAGGACAAGACACGCGACAAACCGTGGCGCGCCAGGCGCGACGGACCCAACCCCACTCCATTGACACCCCACGGCTTGTTATTTGGTTTTAGCAGTCCCCCCTGGGCGCGCAGAAACTAGCCGCAAGCTGCCGTTTGAGTCCAGTCGAGGCGGTAGAATATAACCGTCAATTGCGTTCAACGGTTAACCGGCGAGCGCAATGGCGTTGATGTGGCGGCCGTAATCCGGTTCGTTCCGGTGCGTCGCGCGACGAAAACTGTAGAACCGGTCGGGTTCGGCATAGGTGCACAAGCCGAGATCCTCGAAATTTGCGATACCGGCGTGCGCAATGCGGGTGGCGATATAACCGGGCAGGTCGAACATGGCGTGACCGGCCTTGGCCGAGGCCGCAAAGAAGCGCGCATTGTCCGCATCGGCGGCAACAAATCGCGCGACGAATTCCGCTCCGACCTCGTAGTTCGGCTGGCTGATGGTGGGACCTAGCGCGGCGGCGATGCGGGC
>JACQDO010000442.1 GCA_016201085.1 Hyphomicrobiales bacterium
CCCCGCGATCTATGCGCGTCATTTCACCGTGGCCGAAATGGGCGAGCTGGTGGCGTTCTACAAGACGCCGACTGGCGCCAAGGCGCTGCGCGAGCTGCCCAAGGTCACCGCCGAATCCTTCGCCATGATCGCGCCGCGCATGGCGCCGTTCAAGCATGAAGTCGCCGCCTCGGTCGAAGCGATCATGCAGAAGCACGGCTACAAGAAATAGCGGGTGACGCAAGGACGGCTTGACGATGGCGGCGTTGCCGGCAAGTTCGCTGAAAGACAACGAACGCTTTTTCCTCGGCGTCGAGCGTTCGGCGAGCGGGCGCGCCTGGCGCGACCGGCTCGACGAGCGTGGGCAGACGCGCGCGCTCACCATCGCGCAGCGGCTCGGCGTGCCGGAATTGCTGGCGCGCGTGCTGGCCGGCCGCGGCGTCGAGCCCGAGGCGGCGGAGGCCTTCCTCGATCCCAGCTTGAAGCGGCTGCTGCCCGATCCGCATACCATCACCGATATGGAGACAGCCTCGGCGCGCCTGGCGCAGGCGATCGAGCGCACTGAGCGCGTCGCCATCTTCGGCGACTATGACGTCGATGGTGCCACCGCATCGGCGCTGCTGGCGCGTTATCTGCGCCATTGCGGGCTCGATCCGATTATCCATATCCCCGACCGTATCTTCGAGGGCTATGGACCGAACGTCGACGCCATCCGCTTGTTTGCTGAAAAAGAAGCCACGCTGCTGATCACGGTCGATTGCGGCACCACCAGCCTGGAGCCGCTGGCCGAGGCGATGAAGCTCGGACTCGAAGCGATAGTGATCGATCATCATCAGGCCGATGTGGAGCTTCCCGCAGCAGTCGCAATCGTCAATCCCAACCGCGCCGACGATCTGTCCGGCCTCGGCCATCTCGCCGCCGTCGGACTGGTGTTCGTCACGCTGGTGGCGCTGACGCGCGATTTGCGCCAGCGCGGCTTCTGGACTGCGGCGCGCGCCGAGCCCGACCTGCTGTCGCTCTTGGATATGGTCGCGCTCGGCACCGTCGCCGACGTGGTGCCGCTCAAGGGGCTCAACCGCGCCTTCGTCGCCAAGGGACTCATCGTGTTGCGGCGGCGCGAACATATCGGCGCCACCGCGCTGATGGATGTGGCGCGGCTGTCGGGCCCGCCGGAAGCCTGGCATCTCGGCTTCCTGCTGGGGCCGCGCATCAATGCCGGCGGCCGCATCGGGCGCGCCGACTTGGGCGTGCGGTTGCTGCTGGAGGACGACCCGAGCGAGGCCGCGCGCATCGCCGCCGAATTGGACCGCCTCAACCGCGAGCGCCAGCAAATTGAACTTACAACAGTGGCGCAGGCGGAAGCCGAAGCCATGGCCGCGCTCGGCCTGGAAGAGAAGGGCGCGGTGGTCGTCACCGCGGCGGAAGGCTGGCATCCCGGCGTGGTCGGCCTGGTGGCGGCGCGGCTGAAGGAGCGCTTCGGCCGTCCCGCCTTTGCCATAGCCCTGGAGCCCGGCGGCATCGGCACCGGCTCGGGCCGCTCGATCCCCGGCGTCGATCTCGGCCATACGGTGCGGCAGGCGGTGCATGAGGGCCTGCTGCTCAAGGGCGGCGGCCATGCCATGGCGGCCGGCGTCACGCTCAGGAAAGACGCGCTGGCGGCGTTCCGCGCCTTCCTCGAAGTGGCGCTGGCGCCGGCGGTGGAAGTGGCGCGGCGCGACAGCGCGCTCAGGATCGACGGCGCGATTAGCGCCGGCGGCGTCAATCTGGCGCTGGTCGACCTGCTGGCGCGCGCAGGACCCTTCGGCGCCGGCAACCCGGAGCCGCTGCTGGCCTTGCCGGCGCATACGCTCGCTTATGCCGATCCGGTCGGTGAAAATCACATCCGCGCGCGCTTTCGCTCGGGCGACGGCAGGTTCGTCAACGCCATCGCCTTCCGCGCCGCCGGACAGCCGCTCGGCCGCGCGCTGCTGGACAATCGCGGCCGTCCAATGCATGCGGCCGGCTTCCTCGCCGTCGACCGCTGGCAGGGCGAGGAGCGCGTGCAGCTGCGGCTTATCGACGTCGCTGTCGGCTAATCGGGCCCCGTTGGCCAAGGCCGGCGGACGATAAACTGAAATTTTAAACTACATTATCAAACAGAATTGCGCTCTGCCGTCACCAATCCTTAGCGCGTTTCATCGTTAATGACTGGTGGACGGAATCAGGGGTGCAGTGTGGGACAAACCGTAACGCCAACGGATGAAGAGGTCTTTTTCAGCAAGGACGAGCTCATCGTTTCCAAGACCGATCTGAAGGGCCGCATCACCTACGCCAATCGTACCTTCTGCAATATTTGCGGCTATTCCGAAGCGGAACTGCTCGGTGCGCCGCACAGCATCATCCGTCACCCCGACATGCCGCGCGCCGTGTTCAAGCTCTTGTGGGACACGCTGTTCGACGGCCGCGAGGTGTTCGCCTACGTCAAGAACTTGGCGCGCAGCGGGGCCTATTACTGGGTGTTCGCGCATGTCACGCCGTCGTTCGACCAGAACAAGAAAATCGTCGCGTTCCACTCCAACCGCCGCGTTCCCGATCCCAAAATCGTCGCAACCATCGCGCCGGTCTATGCCGCCGTGCTGCAGGAAGAGCGGCGGCATCATAACGGGCAAGCGGAGCTGGCCGCCGGCTTCAAGATGCTCGGCGATTTCCTGCAATCGAAGAAAATGACCTATGATGAATTTATTTTCTCGCTTTAAGCGCCTCCTTGGTATTGTTGCCGATCCTGCCGCGAGCGGCTCAGCACCGCTCGCCACAGCGCCGGTAATCAAACCGGCCGGCAATGCCGATGCCGCGCGCGTGCTCGACCGCATCGCCCATGTCTGCCGCGAAATCAGCAAGGGCAACTTCGAGGCCCGTCTGGTCAACATCACCGAGAGCGGCCAGCTCGCCGATGCGCAGCACGCCGTCAACGACATGATCGATCGCTGCGACGCCTTCGTGCGCGAAGCCAGCGCCGCCATGGATGCCGTACGCCAGCATAAATATTATCGGCGGATTCTGCGCGAAGGCATGCACGGCTCGCTCGACATCGCGGCCGAATTGATCAACGGCGCAACCGCGGCGATCGAGCGGCGGGTCACCGCCTTCGACGCCAATACCGCGAAATTCGAAAAGTCGGTCGAGGTCGTCGTCGACACCTTTACCAATGCCTCCGCGGCCATGGGCGACACCGCGAACGAGCTCAGTCACGGCGCTTCAGTCACACGCGAGCGCTCC
>JACQDO010000017.1 GCA_016201085.1 Hyphomicrobiales bacterium
CGAATTTGCAAGCGATCTGCCGACGACATTGCTGATCGTCCAGCATACGCTCGACACGGCCGCCCCCTCACCCTGCCCTCTTCCCCAGAGGGGGAGAGGGAATTGAGTATGGTTTTTTATCGCGTTTCCATCATCTAGAGAGCATCCATGTCCATTCTCGTCGACAAGAACACGCGCGTCATCTGCCAGGGTTTCACCGGCAATCAGGGCAGCTTCCATTCGGAGGCCGCCATCGCTTACGGCACCAAGATGGTGGGCGGCACCTCGCCCGGCAAAGGCGGCTCGACCCATCTCAACCTGCCGGTGTTCGACACCGTGGCGCAGGCGCGCGAAGCCACCGGTTGCGATGCCAGCGTGATCTACGTGCCGCCGCCGGGCGCGGCCGACGCCATCTGCGAAGCGATCCAGGCCGAGGTCCCGCTGATCGTCTGCATCACCGAGGGCATTCCGGTGATGGACATGGTCAAGGTCAAGCGCGCGCTGTCGGGCTCCAAGTCGCGGCTGGTCGGCCCGAACTGCCCGGGCGTCATGACGGCGGGCGAATGCAAGATCGGCATCATGCCGGGCAACATTTTCAAGACCGGCTCGGTCGGCATCGTGTCGCGTTCCGGCACGCTCACCTACGAGGCGGTGTTCCAGACCACGCGCGAGGGCCTCGGCCAGACCACCGCGGTCGGCATCGGCGGCGACCCGATCAAAGGCACCGAATTCATCGACGTGCTGGAGATGTTCCTGGCCGACCCGGCCACCAAGTCGATCGTCATGATCGGCGAGATCGGCGGCTCGGCCGAAGAAGACGCCGCGCAGTTTCTGAAAGACGAGGCCAAGCACGGCCGCAAGAAGCCTACGGTCGGCTTCATCGCCGGGCGCACGGCGCCGCCCGGACGCCGCATGGGCCATGCCGGCGCCATCATCTCGGGCGGCAAGGGTGACGCCCCGTCCAAGATCGCGGCCATGGAGTCGGCCGGCATCAAGGTGTCGCCGTCGCCGGCCCGCATCGGCAAGACCCTGGTTGAAGTATTGAAATCCTGATTCAGTCCTAGGTCTTTTGTAGACTTACAGACGTCCTAAATAGCGTTAAAACGGCAAATCGCCGGGGAGCGGTGGAGTCGATGGTGACTTCGCCGCCGCAACCGTGGGTTTTTCGCCCGCAAGGACCGAATCGGACCATGTCCCGCCAGGACGCCAACGCCGCCTTTGCCCGCTCATCGTTCCTCTATGGCGGCAACGCCGCCTATATCGAAGAGCTCCATGCCCGCTACGAGAGCGACCCGGCCTCGGTCGACGCCGAATGGCGCGACTTTTTCGCAGGCCTGAAGGATACCCCTGCAGACGTCACCAAGAGCGCGCAGGGTGCCTCCTGGAAAAAGCCGAACTGGCCGGTTCGCCAAGGCGGCGATCTGGTGGCCGCGCTCGACGGGCAGTGGGCCGAGACCGAAAAGAAGCTGGGCGAGAAAATCTCCGCCAGCGCCAAGGCCAAGGGCGTCGAACTCACCGCCGCCGACGTGCAGCAGGCGACGCGCGACTCGATCCACGCGCTGATGCTGATCCGCGCCTACCGCATCCGCGGTCACTTCCATGCCAAGCTCGATCCGCTCGAACTCGAGCCGGAGAAGAACGAGGAGGAGCTCGACCCGCGCTCCTATGGCTTCACCGAAGCCGACATGGACCGCCGCATCTTCCTCGACAAGGTGCTCGGCCTCGACTTCGCCTCCATGCGCGAGATTGTCACCCTCCTGCGCCGCACTTATTGCCAGACGCTCGGCGTCGAGTTCATGCACATTTCCAACGCCGCGCAGAAGGCGTGGATCCAGGAGCGCATCGAGGGCCGCGACAAGGAAATCCACTTCACCCGCGAAGGCAAGCGCGCCATCCTCAACAAGCTGGTGGAGGCGGAAGGCTTCGAGAAATTCATCGACGTCAAATACACCGGCACCAAGCGCTTCGGGCTGGACGGCGGCGAGGCGCTCATCCCGGCGCTCGAGCAGATCATCAAGCGCGGCGGCAATCTCGGCGTCAAGGAGATCGTGCTCGGCATGCCGCATCGCGGCCGCCTCAATGTCTTGACCCAGGTGATGGGCAAGCCGCACCGCGTGCTGTTCCACGAATTCAAGGGCGGCTCCGCCACGCCGGAGGAGACCGAAGGCTCCGGCGACGTGAAATACCATCTGGGCGCCTCGTCTGACCGCGAGTTCGACAATAATAGAGTGCATCTGTCGCTGGCGCCCAATCCGTCGCATCTGGAGATCGTCGATCCGGTGACGCTCGGCAAGGTGCGCGCCAAGCAGGATCAGCACGGCGCCACGCCGGACGAGCGGCGCATGGTGCTGCCGCTGCTGATGCACGGCGACGCCGCCTTCGCCGGCCAGGGCGTGGTGGCGGAATGCTTCGGGCTGTCGGATTTGAAGGGCTACCGCACCGGCGGCAGCATCCACTTCATCGTCAACAACCAGATCGGCTTCACGACCTATCCGCGCTATTCACGCTCCTCGCCTTACCCGTCCGACGTGGCGAAAATGATCGAGGCGCTGATCTTGCACGTCAACGGCGACGACCCGTCATCGACATGTTCTGCTATCGACGCTTCGGCCACAACGAAGGCGACGAGCCGATGTTCACCCAGCCGCTGATGTACAAGAAGATCCGCGCGCATCCCTCGACGCTGGAAATCTATTCCAAGAAGCTTACGGCCGAAGGCGTGGTCACCGCCGGCGAAGTCGACAAGATGAAAGCCGACTGGCGCGCGCGGCTCGACGCCGAATTCGAGGCGGCGCAGGGCTACAAGCCGAACAAGGCCGACTGGCTCGACGGCCGCTGGGCCGGCGTGCAAGCGGGGCGCGAGGTCGACGATCCGCGCCGCGGCGATACCGGCGTCGCGCTCGAGACGCTGCGCGAGATCGGCAAGAAGATCACCGCGGTGCCGCCGGGCTTCAAGGTGCACAAGACCATCCAGCGTTTCCTCGACCAGCGCGCCAAGGCGATCGAGAGCGGCGAGGGCATCGACTGGTCGACCGCGGAGGCGCTGTCCTTCGGCGCCCTGCTCAAGGAGGGCCATCCGGTACGGCTGTCCGGCCAGGACAGCGAGCGCGGCACCTTCTCGCAGCGCCATTCGGTGCTGTTCGATCAGGACAGCGAGGAACGCCACACGCCGCTCAATCATCTGGGCGAGGGCCAGGCGCGCTTCGAGGTGCTCAATTCCAGCCTGTCGGAAGTGGCGGTGCTCGGTTTCGAATACGGCTATTCGACCGCCGAGCCGAACGCGCTGACGCTGTGGGAGGCGCAGTTCGGCGACTTCGCCAACGGCGCGCAGGTGGTGTTCGACCAGTTCATTTCCTCCGGCGAGCGCAAATGGCTGCGGCTGTCCGGTCTGGTCTGCCTGCTGCCGCACGGCTACGAGGGGCAGGGGCCGGAGCATTCTAGCGCCCGGCTCGAGCGCTTCCTGCAATTATGCGCGGAAGACAACATGCAGGTGGCCAACTGCACCACGCCGGCCAATTATTTCCACATCCTGCGCCGGCAGCTCAAGCGCGACACGCGCAAGCCGCTGATCCTGATGACGCCGAAATCGCTGCTGCGCCACAAGCGCACGGTTTCGCCCTTGGCCGAATTCGGAACCGGCACCGCGTTCCACCGCCTGCTGTGGGACGATGCGCAGGCGCTGCCGCACGAGAAGATCAAGCTTGCGGCGGACGACAAGATCCGCCGCGTCGTGCTGTGCACCGGCAAGGTCTACTACGATCTCTACGAGGAGCGCGAGAAGCGCGGGCTCAACGACATTTATCTGCTGCGCATCGAGCAGCTCTATCCGTTCCCGACCAAGGCGCTGTGCGCCGAGCTGTCGCGCTTCAAGCAGGCGGAGATGGTGTGGTGCCAGGAGGAGCCGCGCAACATGGGCGCCTGGTTCTTCGTCGACGTGTTCCTGCAATGGATCCTCAATCAGATCGGCGCCAAGCATCGCACCATGCGCTATGCCGGGCGTCCGGCCGCCGCCTCGACCGCGGTCGGGCAGATGTCGAAGCATCTGACGCAGTTGAAGCAGTTCCTCGACGAGGCGCTCGGGTAAGTTTGGTCCGTCGTGACCGGCTGCGCCGGCCATGACGAAG
Organism: Hyphomicrobiales bacterium; assembly: GCA_016201085.1. GTDB lineage: Bacteria > Pseudomonadota > Alphaproteobacteria > Rhizobiales > Xanthobacteraceae > Pseudolabrys. The sequence continues at coordinate 4,104 of JACQDO010000017.1, forward strand.
AAGGGAAAAGTCATGGCTGACATCCGCGTGCCGACGCTGGGCGAATCGGTGACCGAGGCGACCGTGGGCAAATGGTTCAAGCAGCCGGGTGACGCGGTGGCGGTCGACGAGCCGCTGGTCGAGCTGGAGACCGACAAGGTCACGCTGGAAGTGCCGGCGCCGGCCGCCGGCGTGCTGGGCGAAATCGTCGCCAAGACCGGCGACACCGTCGGCGTGGCCGGCCTGCTCGGTCAGATCGCCGAAGGCGCCGGCGCACCCGCCAAAGCCGCCGCGCCCGCCGCTGCCGTTGCCGCGCCGAAGCCGGCCGCCGCGCCGGCAGCGCCAGCGAAAACCGAAATGCCGGCTCCGCCTTCGGTGAGGAAGCTAGCGGCGGAAAGCGGCATTGAGCCGGGCAAGGTCGAAGGCACCGGCAAGCACGGCCAGGTCACCAAGGGCGACATGCTGGCGGCGATCGAGCGCGCGGCCGCGACCCCGACGCCGATCGCGGCCACCGCGGCGCAGGTTCAGATGCGCGCGCCGTCGCCACCGGATGATGCGTCACGCGAAGAGCGCGTGCACATGACGCGGCTGCGCCAGACCATCGCGCGCCGCCTCAAGGATGCGCAGAACACCGCCGCCATGCTGACGACCTTCAACGAGGTCGACATGAGCGCGGTGATGGGCCTGCGCAATCAATACAAGGAGCTGTTCGAGAAGAAGCACGGCGTGAAGCTCGGCTTCATGGGCTTGTTCGTGCGCGCCTGCGTCCAGGCCTTGAAGGACATTCCTTCGGTCAATGCCGAGATCGACGGCAGCGACATCGTCTACAAGAATTACTATCAC
>JACQDO010000461.1 GCA_016201085.1 Hyphomicrobiales bacterium
CATGGGCGAGTGCGGTGAGACCGTTGAGGAAGCCAGGCGCCGATACCGTCAGGCAAATGCCCGGGCTCTTGGTCAGGTAGCCGGCGATCGAGGCGGCATAGCCGGCGTTCTGCTCGTGCCGGAACGACAACACGCGGATGCCTGCGGCCTGCGCCATGCGGCCGAAGTCGGTGATCGGAATACCCGGCACGCCGTAAATCGTCTTGATGCCGTTGAGCTTGAGCGCATCGACGATGAGATGAAAGCCGTCCGTCTGCTCGCGTTCCGCTTCGGCGGTGGCGGGTTTTTCTTTCACTGCTGCGTCAGCCATGGGTATCTCCCTTATCCGGTGTCGCCCGGCGTTTAGTCCAGATAATCGGCAAAGCGCGCCACGTGATCGGCGAGGCCGAGCGCGTGGTCGCGCACCAGTTCTTCGGCGCGATCGGTCGAACGCGCTTCCAGCGCCTCGATGATGGCCATGTGGTCTTGAATCGAACGATCCGCGCGATCCTTCTCGCCGATCGTCTTGCGGCGGATCATGCGCATATGCGCGAACAGGTTCTCCGCCATATCGATCAGCACCTTGTTGCGCGACAAGCGGATGATCGTCTGGTGAAACTCGATGTTCACCTCGGAATATTCGTCGAGCTTGGCGGCGTCGGCGCCGCGCTCGAAGGTCGCGAACATGCGGCGCAGGCCGGCGATCTCCTCCGCGCTGGCGGTCTGCGTGATCAGGCGCGCCGCCATGCTCTCGAGCGCCGCCCAGGCGGTGATCAACTCGATCACCTCCCGCTTGGTCTTGCGCACGACATAGATGCCGCGGCGCGGCACCAGCCGCACGAAGCCTTCGCTCTCGAGCTGCGCCATCGCCTCGCGCACCGGGGTGCGGCTGATGCCGAAATCCTGCGCCAGCTTGCGCTCGTCGAGGCGGATATCGTCGCGGCTGCGGTAAATGTCCATCGCCACGATGGCGTTCTTCAAGGCGGCATAGGCCTTGTGCTTGAAGCTTGGACTGGCGTCGATCGGATCGAGCGCCGGCTGACGCGCGACATTCGACGCCACTTGAGCGCCGACCGGCGATGGCCGGTTGCGGGCGCGCGCATTGACACGATGGGGAGGCCGGCTGCGGTTACTCATGACTGGTATACAATATGCCAGGAGGCCCAGACGCGCGCAACAGCCTTATTGGCGAACGAAACAGAGCCGAGCGCGGCAGGTTGTCGCAGAAAAAAGCCGCCCGCGGAACGTGTCCGCGGGCGGCTGTTGCGTTGTCAGTCGCGCGCGATCAGCCCTTGGCCATCGTCTTGATGCGCATCGGCTTGAGCACAAAAATCGCCATGACAGCGGCGAAAATGTTGAGGATGGCCGCGACGTAAAACACCGCATGCCAGCTACCGGTCGCATTGGTCAGTACGTTGGCCAGCGGCACCAAGAGCGAGGCGGTGCCTTTGGCGGTGTACAGCATGCCGTAGTTGGTGGTCGCGAACTTGCGGCCGTAAATGTCGGTGCAGGTCGCCGGGAACAGCGAATAGATTTCGCCCCAGGCGAAGAACACCAGGCCGGACAGGATCACGAACATCACCGGATTGCCGGCGAACAGCAGCAGCGCGTAGATGCCGACTCCCTCGACGAAGAAGGCGATGAACATCGTGTTCTCGCGGCCTATATTATCCGACACCCAGCCAAAGAACGGCCGGCACACGCCGTTGAGCACGCGGTCGATGGTCAAGGCGAAGGTGAGCGCCGGCAAGGTCAGTCCCAGGATCGAGACCGGAATACCGGCTACCTTGTAGTCATTGGCGATGGGCGCGAGCTGCGCGATGGCCATAAGACCGCCGGCGCCGACCGCGACGAACATCACGTACATCACCCAGAACACCGGAGTCTTCAAGACTTCGCCGGGAGCATAGTCGCGCCGGGTCTGCTGGACCGTCGGCGCTGCCGGCGCAGACACTTCGCCGGCTTCCGGCGCTTTCAGGAACAGCGCGACAATCATCACGATGATGCCCTGGCCCAGGCCGAACCACAGGAAGGCCGACTGATAGCCGCTCGACTGGATCATGTTGGCGATGGGGATCACGGTAAGCGCGGAGCCCGCGCCAAATCCCGCGGCGGTCAAACCGGCGGCAAGACCGCGCCGGTCCGGGAACCACTTGAGCGCGTTGCCGACCGAACCACCGTAGATCACGCCCGCGCCGATGCCGCCGATGGCGGCGCCGACATAGAGCAGGAAGAGGGAATCGGCGACCGAGTTGATCACCCAAGCGATTGCCACCAAGGCGCCGCTGCCGCAGATCATGACGCGCGGACCAAATTTGTCGATCAGGTAACCCTCGATCGGCACCAGCCAAGTTTCGGTCAACACGAAGATGGTGAAGGCGACCTGAATCGCCGCGCGGCCCCAGTGATATTTCTGGTCGATCGGGCCGACGAAAAGCGTCCAACCGTATTGCAGGTTGGCAATCATCACCATGCAGATGATGCCGAATATCAGTTGGCCCCAGCGCGTCGCTTCCGACGCCTTAGCCGTTGCGGTGGTTCCCGCTGCCATAGCCATTGGTGTATCCCCCAAGTTTCGTTTTTCGATGTTATGAAGACAGGCCCATCGCTAAGCCTGAACTGCACCTTAGTCTATCAAAGGTTTCCTTGGCTAGATAGATTTCGCGGCTTCTACTGGAAATTACCTCTCATAATCAACGACAAAACGCCTCTATGGCGGTCATTATGTCGGCCGTGCAGGAGCCGCACGCGCCACGGAACTCAAGCAAATAGCTGTATAGTGGGCATTGCGGCAGTATTTTTGGAATTGGGCAAATGGGCCGCAAATTATACGCGGTCTACCAGAATACTCGATTGGCGCATCGACCCGGGAACATCATCCTATTGCCACCGTTGCTCTCGGCGACGGTGCGCTCATTGTAATGCAGTCGACGATCAACACCGATTCCGCCGATATCGAAGCTGCAATGCGGTAGCTGGCGCGGCATCACGCCAACGAAGATGCTTGAAGCCTTTGCCTAAACAGTTAGACTCTCACAGATTTTTTGGAATCGGGCCTTAGTGACAAGCCATCCGCCACCGGACCGCGACCCTATCGAGACGCCGCGCGCCATCAAGCCGCGCAATCTGGCCTTGGGGATTGAGCGGATCGGCTTTGTGGCCACGTCGCACCGGGTGGTGTGCGCGCTCGCTTTTATCGTGCTTTGTGCGCTGGCCGCTGTCGGCTTTGCGCGTGTCAAGGTCGACGACTCGCTCAGCCAGCTGTTCCGGTCCGATACCGCGGAATACAAGACATACGCGGAGGTCACCGGCCGCTTTCCCTCCAACGAGTTCGACGTCCTGATCGTCATCGAAGGCGACCGGCTGTTGGAGCGACCGTCTCTGCAAAAGCTGCGCGATCTCGCGATCGAGCTGCAACTGCTCGATGGCACGCGCGGCTTGATCTCGCTGTTTTCCGCGCGCGAGCCGCCCGAGGGCAACCAAATTCCGGCGCCGCTGTTTCCCAACCCGCTGCCGCAGGGCGCCGACTACCAAAGGCTGATCGAGCGAGTGATGGCGAATGAGATCATTCGCGGCAAGCTGCTGTCGGACGACGGCAAGCTCGCATTGATGGTGCTGGCGCTCGATCCGGCCGCCACCGGGCCGGACAAGCTCTCCGGCGTCGTCGGCACGGTGCGCAAGGAGTTGGCCGATCATCTGGCCGGCACCGGCCTCAGAGGCGAATTGTCCGGCGTACCGGTGATGCAGCTGGAAATCCGCAACGCGATCCAGCGCGACCGGCTGGTCTACAACGCGCTCGGATTTGCCGTCGGCTGCCTGATCGCCATCATCTTCTTCCGGCGCTTGTCGTTTATGATCATCGCGGCGGTGCCGCCGCTTGCCGCCATTCTGCTCGCGCTCGGCGCGCTCGGCTGGCTCAATTTCAGCTTGAATATATTTCTCAACGTGATGACGCCGCTCATCATGGTGATCAGTTTTTCCGACAGCATGCAGCTCACTTTCGCCGCCCGCGACCGCCTGCTCGCCGGCGACGACAAGGCCACCGCCTTTCGCAATGCCCTGCTCATCGTGGGACCGGCCTGCGTGCTCACCCACGGCACCGCCGGCCTGTCGTTCATCGCCTTGCAGTTCTCGGCATCCGATCTGGTCCGCACTTTTGGCGAGGCCGGAATGATCGCGGTCGCCATCGCGCTGGTGGCGGTCTTGCTGGGCGTACCGCTGCTCGGCGTACTGCTGATCCGCAACGAGGCGTGCTGCGTCGCGGCGGTCAGAGGCATGGATGGCGCGCTCGATGTCCTGCGCCGGACCTGCGGCTGGATCGCGGTCCGCATGGTGGCCCGGCCTGGCCTTTATTCGCTGGTCAGCCTGATCGTGGTCGTCATCCTGTCGCTCGGCTATGCCCAGCTCGAGCCGCGCTACCGGCTCGCCGACCAGGTGCCCGACAGCCAGCAGGCGGTGCAGGCCAGCAACCGCCTCGACCTAAAGCTCACAGGCGCCAATCCGTTCGACGTTTATATCCAGCTTCCGCCAGGCGTATCGATTTAC
>JACQDO010000443.1 GCA_016201085.1 Hyphomicrobiales bacterium
ATTGCAGCAGGATTTCATTGGAGCGGCGCACAATATCTTCGCCGACACGATCGGGATAGGCGCAGCCGCAGCCGGCGCCGATGTCGTCGGCGCGCGCGATCTCGGTCTCGACATTGCCGCGCAGCGCGCGATGCGAGCTAACGCCTTGCTCGATGGCGTCGAACCATTCCGGCTCGGCGTCGAACCAGTGGAAATCGCCGTTGAACACGATAATCGGTGCTACGCGTTCCGCCGCCGCCAAAGTTTCGAGCACGGTCAGCGCGGCCAGATTGCCGTAGAGGCCGCCGACCACATACAGCGTCACGGCGGCAAAATCCGGCGCGCGTACGAACACGGTAGGCGAATAGGTATAGTCGACCGGGCAGACCCGGCCGGCTTGACCCGCTTCCGCTGCGCGGCCTGTCTGCCTGCGGAGGGCGCCGCTCATTCCGCCGCCTCTTTCAGCGCGCCGGCGCAGCTCGAGCCTTGCCCGGCGGTGCAGCCATAGCAGTGGCCGGCGACGCGGATCGGGTTGCCATCGAGGCTGTCATCGAGCAAGTCCGACAGATGCAGGCGTTCTTTACGGCCGCGCCGCAACGGCAGATCGAGCATCTGGTTGAAGTCGCAGTCATAGACGAAGCCCCGCCAATCGACCGAGATCAAATTGCGGCACATCACGCCGTCGAGATTGGCGTCGAGATGCGCCTCGCGCAGCAGATCGATATAGCCGTCGAACTCGCCTTTGGTGACGAGCGCGGAGCCGAAGCGCTGGATCGGCATGTTGGCCAGCACATAGAGCTTGTCGAACACGATGCCGTATCGCTGCCCGAGCACGCGCTTGTAGTCGGCCTCAAGCGAACCTTGCGCCGGCGGCAGCGCCGGGCCTTGCGGATTGTAGACCAGATTGAGCGTGAGCGCCGGGTCGCGGCCGTAGCCGAGCGCGTTGAGCTTGCGCAAGGCCCGGATCGAACCGTCGAAAACGCCCTTGCCACGCTGGCGTTCGACATTGTCCTGCAAATAGCAGGGCATCGACGCCACCACCTCGACTCGCTGCTCGCTCAGGAATTCGGCGAGGTCTTCCTGCCCGGGCTGCTGCAATATGGTGAGATTGCAGCGGTCCATCACCTTGGCGCCGAGCGCGCGCGCGCCGCGCACCAGCCGGCGAAAGTGCGCGTTGAGCTCGGGCGCGCCACCGGTGATGTCGAGCGTCGGAATGCGGCGGCGCCGGATGAATTCCAGCACGACGTCGGCGACCGCTCCGGACATTGCCTCGGTCCGCGTCGGGCCGGCATTGACGTGGCAGTGGAAACAGGACTGGTTGCAGCGGTAGCCGACATTGACCTGCAATGTGTCGAGCCTGCCGCGGCGGATCGGTGGAAACGGAATCTTGTCGAGCAGAGGCAGCGTGTCGCGCATCGGGTTCCTCGATTTCGCCGCCAACTTGCCACGAGCGCCGCGCCCGCGTCACCCCACGCGCGATAACTTTGGGACAAAATGTTGTGAAAGTATTCTGAGTATTCTCCATAGTCGTCCCCGCTAGCGCGCGGAGCGCGGTTGCGTTTGTTATCGCGCTCATTCATCGATCCAAGCGTTCGACCAGCGGCGCAGCGATACGCCATCGCCAGCATAATTGACCTGCTCCGGGAGGCCGGCTCCATTTTCGTTTCCTTCAAAAGGATGCCTCAGCCGAGCCAAGGTGAGGGATGAAGAAATAGGAATATAAACGTCTAAAACGGGGGTCGCGGTCCGGTTTGAAATCGGCGTAAATTTAATAGATCAGAGTTGAAGATAACAATCTCCGGCGATTATACGTTTGAGACACGTGAATATAATTTACAAAATTATTTTGATGAATTGCAATGAAACTAGGCTCGCGCTTATGACCTCATAACCAAACATGAATTGCGTTATGCCCATTTTCATTTTTTAATTTTGTCCGAGAAATGGGGGGACGTCATGACTTTCAGCCGGCAAGACACCTGCGATTTCATCGCCGAACAGGCGGAGGAACTGAGCAAACTGGCTGCCGCTAAAGGCCTCGACACGTTGAGCTACATGCTTCGCGTTGCGATGAGTGAGGCGGAAAATCAGAAAACCGCTCACGTAAAGCGGAAAAAAGTCGCCTGACATTATCGGTCGAGCGAGCGAAGGCCCGGGCCTCAGCGTCGGGGCTTTTCATTGGCCGGCGCGGCCTGCCACTGTTCCGGCATCGTTAAAACGACAGATATTTCCCAAAGCCGATCGGTCGCGCTTGCCGCCGCCGCTCAGCGCGCCAAGGCGCTGGCGACCGGCGATTCCACGCCGATGCGGCCGAAGCCCGGCAGCTTCAGGCCGGGATGGCGCAGGTCGAGCCCGGCGACCAAGCCGAGCAAATTGAGCTCGACGCCCTCGACCCAGCCGAGCTTGATCGCGGCATAGCCGTTCAGATTGAGCTCCACGCCGGTGCCGCTGTCGGTGCGGCCGGCATAAAAGCCGGCGCGGTAGTCGCGACCGACGGCGTTCGGCGGCAGCGCCAGGCCAAGTTCCGTCACCTCGCGTAGCACCGCGGCGGTGAAGCTGTTGCTGTTCGGTCCCGGCCAGATGCGGTAATCGCCGGCGTGGGCGAAGCGATAGTCGTGCACCGCCGCCTCGATTTTCGGGATCAGCCGTTCGGCGTCGGCACCGGACACATCGGCAATCGCCACCGGCATATTGCCGTACCAGCGCCCGTCTGCCGGCCAGCCGTTCACCCGCACCGGATTGCCCCAGCCGACCACGTCGTAGCGTGTCCACTCCCGGGCGTTTGCGCGCTTGAGCACGATCCAGCTATGCACCGAGAACACGCCCATCCAGCCGCCGGTGGTGCCGGTGAAGACGATGACGCGGGCGGACTTGAATTCTTCGGCGGGCGGCAGCGTGCCGGTGCTCGACCAGTCGGCGTTGCGCCACGAACGCGGTTCGTTGCCCAGCGCGTAGAAGGCGGCGCGGGCAATGATGGGGGCGAGAAAAAGCGTGAAAAGCACAAGCGTGATGAGGGTGCGGCGGGGCAGGCGTCTGAACATGGTCATGAATATATAGCAGCGTTCGGGGCCGAAACGTGGCAGCGGCGCTTAACTCACCTGATTGCCGCTGATCCGCAGGTGCGGATAGCGCTCGGCGCCGGCCAGCGCCAGGTCGCCGGTCACCGCCTTGTGCCATTCCATGCCGACGATGGCGCCGTGCCTGCTGCCGGCGAGCACGTTGCCCGCAATGACGGCGCGGCCGGCGCCGGGCACGACCGAGACCATGACGCCGATGCCGGAGTGGCGCACCGTGTTGCCACTGACCGTGACGTCGCGCAGGTAGGGCCCCCAGCCGGCGCTGATGCCGGCGGTCGCCGCATTCTCGATGGTATTGCCGCTCACCGTGGCGTCGGCCTCGACGCCGATGCCGACGCCGCTGCCTTTATCGTCTGCGCGCGCGCGGATGTTACGCAGGGTATTGTTGCGCACCATGGCGAGCCGGCCGCCTTCCTTGAAGTTGGTCACCGAAATGCCGGCGCGGGCGCCGTCGATCACGTTGTCGGCGATCAGTGCGTTCTGGAATTCGAACTCGGAATAGATCGCGACCTCTTCCAGCGCGGCGCAGTCATTGCCAACGATCTGGATGTGCGAAGCGGAGTTGCCGCGGATTGCGGAGAACGCGGCGTTGCGAATCCGGTTGCCGCGCACGATCACATTGGCGGCGCGGTACACATTGATGGCGTTGCCGTTCTGGCCGGTGCCGCCGGCACGCGCAAAAGTGTCCTCGATGCGATTGTCGGCGATCAGGCTGTCGTCGCGGCGCTTCTCGTTTTGCCAGACGCGAATGCCGCCGTTGCCGGAACCGCGAATGCTGTTGGCGGTGATAGAAACGCCACGGCTGTCGATACAGAACAGCGCATTGTCCGCGGCGCCGACGATGCTGTTGCGCGCCACCTCGCCATCGCACCCTTCCAGCGCGATGGCGTTGCCGCCGGCGTCCAGGATGGCGCAGTCGGCCAGGCGCAGGCCGTTCGTCGTATTGCAATGCACGAGGCCGCGCCGTTCGGGGAGCGGGCGCTTGCCGCCTTCGAGCGTAAGGCCTTCGAGCGCAATGCCGTCGGCGTGCTCGCTGGACAGCAGCGAGGGACCGCGCGTCAATATCAGCCGGGTGGCGCCGCGCAGGCCGGCGACATGGGCGCCGGACGGCAGCTTGAGGTCGCCGGCGCGATAGATGCCGGGCGCCAGCATCAGCGGTACACGCTGGCTCGCCGCCTCCCAGATCGCGCCTTGCAGTTTGCGGCTCTGGTCGTCGGGTGCACCTGGACGCAGGCCGAACTGCGCGGCGTCGAGCCCATAGGCCGACAAAGGCGCGGCGAGGAGGGCGACACCGGCGAGCAGTGTGCGGCGATCGATCGGCATAGGCGCAGTTTGCGCCGAGGAGGTTAACGCCGCGCTGCCATGGTTAGAGCCGTCAGGACGTGCCTGCCGGCGCGCGCCAGGTCGTGGGGCTTAAGCCCGTTGCTGCCGCGCCGCATCGGCGGAATATGGATGAAGGCCGCCAGTCGCGGGCCGTTGTTGCGCGCTGCCGCCTCAGTGGCGCGCCAGCACAGGTAATTGCACAGATAGTCGCCGGCATCGCGCGACAGCCTGGCGGGAACCTGCGCCTTCCGCAGCGCCGCAAGCAACGCGCGAGCGGGGGCGCGCATCGTCATCGTCGCCCGCGCGCCAGGAACGATGCTGCGCCGTTGCAGCGTCTTGCCGCCGACATCGGGCCGCACCGACACCACGTTGCGCGCCAGCGTCTCGACGCGCAGCAGGCGCGCCCGTGTCGCCAGCCCGAACATCAGCAGCGCGTCCGGTTTGTGTTGCTTGAGCAATTTTGGCAGGTCTCGATCGACGGCGGCATAGTCGGTCATGAACACGTGTGCGACCAGTTTCACGCTCGGCTGGCGGGTCGAGCGCTTGAGTGCACGCACCAAGGGACCGGTCGGGTTGACCGGCGCGCCGGGGAAAGGCCCGAAGCCGGTGAGGAGGATGGTGGGCATCGGCGGAATACCTATCCACTGTCGTCCCCGCGAAAGCGGGGACCCATACGCTGCAGCCTATCGATAGCGCACGGCGTATGGGTCCCGGCTCGCGCTCGCTGACGCTCGCTTGGCCGGGACGACAATTGTTCACACCCCGAGCAGTTGCGCGATCTCCTCCACCGCCAGCGTCGGCGCCAGTCTGCCGGCGGCGACCGCGGTTTCCGCCTGTTTGAGCTTGGCGCGCACCGCCGGATCGCTGCGCAGGCGAGCGGTGAGGCGCTCCTCCAGCATAGTCCACATCCATTTCACCTGCTGCTCGCGCCGGCGCGCAGCCAATTCGCCCGAGGCGGTCATCTTCTCCTTGTGCGCCAGCACCTGGCTCCAAAGCTGCGCGATGCCGGTGCCGGTCTGCGCCGAATAGGTCAGCACCGGCGGCGACCAGGTCGCCGAATGCGGCGTCAGGATGTTGAGCGCGGCGCGATAATCCGCCGCCGCCAGATTGGCGCGCTGGATATTGTCGCCGTCGGCTTTGTTGACCGCGATCATGTCGGCCAATTCGACGATGCCTTTCTTGAGGCCCTGCAACTCGTCGCCGGCGCCGGGCAGCATCATCACCAGGAAGAAGTCGGTCATGTCGGCCACCGCCGTCTCCGACTGGCCGATGCCGACCGTCTCCACCATCACCACATCGTAGCCGGCGGCCTCGCACACCAGCATGGTCTCGCGCGTCTTGGCGGCGACGCCGCCGAGCGTGCCGGAAGCGGGCGAGGGGCGTATGAAGGCGTTCGGATCGCTCGCCAGCCGCGCCATGCGCGTCTTGTCGCCGAGGATCGAGCCGCCGGTGCGCGTCGAGGACGGATCGACCGCCAGCACCGCGACCTTGTGGCCGAGGCCGGTGAGATAACTGCCGAGCGCATCGATGGTGGTGGATTTGCCGGCGCCGGGCGCGCCGGTGATGCCGAGCCGCACCGCATGGCCGGTCGCCGGCAGCAGTTACTGCACCAGCCGATGCGCGGCCATGCGGTGATCGGCGCGCATGCTCTCGATCAGCGTGATGGCGCGCGCCAATGTCGCGCGTTCGCCTGCGCGAATGCCGCGGGCGAGGTCGATCGGTTTGGCCGTGCGCGACGCCATCATGTGCTAGCGCCGCTTGAGCTTATCGCCGCCGCTAGGCAGCCGGATCGCCAGCCCGCCATTATCGTCCTTGCGATGCGCCGCGGTGGCGCGCGCGAAGGCGAACAGCTGCTCGCGCGTTTCGATGCGGCACGACCAATTGTTTTTCTCGCCCTTGTTGCAATTAGCGGCGCGGGTCGGCTCATCGGCGTCGGCCTCGTCGATGACCAGGACCTGATAGACGCCATCCATCAGTCTGTGCATGACCGCGTATTCGACCTTGCCGGCGCGATTGGCCGGCACGCTCTGAACGATGAAATCGCCGGCCTCGAACGGATGCACCGAGAATGCGCGCACGTCCTTCATGCCGCCGCCGGCATGCGCATAGCGCGCGCCGTCCCAGGTGTAGGACACCTGCTCCGGATCGACGGCAATGCCCTTGCGCATGCCGTAAAGCTGAAACCGCGCGCGCTCGCCGAACAGGGGTTGCGAGTCCGACAGGATCGGACTTACGGAGCTTATGCAGCCGGACAGCGATAACGCGCAAAGTGCGGCAATGCCCAGGCGGGCGAGGATCGATTTCATTCCGCCGCCGCTTTCCCGTGACCGAGCCGCTTGTTGAGCGACTTGAGCAGCTTTTCGGCGGCGTCCGCGATTACGGTGCCGGGCGGGAAGATCGCCTCGCAG
>JACQDO010000444.1 GCA_016201085.1 Hyphomicrobiales bacterium
CCCGACGCCATGACCGGCCATTGGGAATTCACTTATGGCGAAGCGCGCGTGCAGGAATTGATCAAGGGGCTCGGCTTCCCGTTCCTCGCGCTCAACATCCGCGACACCGAATGGAACGAGCCGGTGTTCCCGCCCTACAAGATGTTCGAGAAAGGCGGCGTCAAGATCGCCGTGCTCGGCCAGGCCTTCCCATATCAGCCGATCGCCAATCCGCGCTGGCTTATCCCGAACTGGTCGTTCGGCATTCGTGAGGACGATATCCGCGCCAATGTGGCCAAGGTGCGCAAGGAGGGCGCGCAGCTCGTCGTATTGCTCTCGCATAACGGCTTCGACGTCGATCGCAAGCTCGCCGCGCGCGTTGCCGGCATTGACGTGATCCTCACCGGCCATACACACGATGCACTGCCGGAGGCGATCAAGGTCGGCAGCACCTTGCTGATCGCCTCCGGCAGCCACGGCAAATTCTTGTCGCGCCTCGATCTCGACGTGCAGAATGGCGCGGTAAAGGGTTTCCGCTACAAACTGATCCCGCTGTTCGCCGACGCCATCAAGCCGGACGCCGAAATGACCGCGGCGGTCGCCAAGGCGCGCGCGCCCTATGCCAAGGAACTGGCGCGCGTGGTGGGCCGTTCGGATTCTCTGCTGTACCGGCGCGGCAATTTCAACGGCACCTTCGACGACCTGATCTGCGCGGCGCTGCTGCAGGAGCGCGACGCCGAGATCGTGCTGTCGCCCGGCTTCCGCTGGGGCACCAGCGTGCTGCCCGGCGCGCCGATCACGGTGGAAGATATCCACAACGCCACGGCGATCACCTATCCGCAGGTCTATCGCATGGCGATGAGCGGTCAGCGTCTGAAGGAAATACTCGAGGACGTGGCCGACAATCTGTTCAATCCAGATCCCTACTACCAGCAGGGCGGCGACATGGTGCGCTGCGGCGGCCTTGGCTACGCCATCGACGTCGCCAAACCGATCGGCCAGCGAATTTCCGCACTGACGCATCTGAAATCCGGCAAGCCGATCGAGTCGGGCAAGGACTACACGGTCGCCGGCTGGGCCAGCGTCAACGAAGGCACGCAGGGCCCGCCGGTATGGGAGCTGGTGGAGCGCTACATCGCGGCCCAGAAGACCGTGCGCGTGGCGCCCAACGCCAGCGTGAAAATTTCCGGGGTATGAGCGATGCGGAGAGTTTGCACCAAGGCCAAAGTGTTCTCTTTACATTCAAAAATAGGAATGTGAAGAATAGTATTCTGTCAGGAGCCGCCAATGAGTGACGATTTAACGCGCACCTCGCGCCGCAAATTCCTGGCGGGCGCCGCTGGGCTTTCAGCGGCAAGTCTTGCCGCCGGCGGGGCCGTGCTGCCAGCGCGCGCGGAAAACGCCAAGAACCTGCCGCCCAACGTGGCCGACTGGACCAAACAGCTCGGCGAGGGCGTGGGCACGCGTGCCTATGGCCAGCCATCGAAATTCGAGAAGGATGCGGTGCGCCGCACGGTGCCGTGGCTCACCGCCACGCCGGAATCCTCCGTCAGTTTCACGCCGCTGCACGCGCTCGACGGCATCATCACGCCCAACGGCCTGTGCTTCGAGCGTCACCATAGCGGCATCGCCGAGGTCGACCCCGCCGATTATCGCCTGATGCTGCACGGCATGGTCGACAAGCCGTTGATCTTCACCCTCGACGAGCTCAAGCGCTTGCCGCGCGTCAATAAAATCCATTTCCTCGAATGCGCCGCCAATTCCGGCATGGAATGGCGCGGCGCCCAGCTCAACGGCGTGCAGTACACGCACGGCATGGTGCATTGCGTGCAATACACCGGCGTGCCGCTCAAATTGCTGCTCGAGCAGGCCGGCGTGCAGCCGAAGGCGAAATGGATCATGGCGGAAGGCGGCGATGCCGCCGCCATGAACCGCTCGATCCCGCTGGCCAAGGCGCTCGACGATTGCATCGTCGCCTACCGCTCGAACGGCGAGATGCTGCGTCCGGAGCAGGGCTATCCGGTGCGCCTGGTGGTGCCGGGCTGGGAAGGCAATGTCTGGGTCAAGTGGCTGCGCCGCATCAAGGTCGGCGACCAGCCCTGGTTCACGCGCGAGGAGACCTCGAAATACACCGACCTGCTGGAAGACGGCAAGGCGCGGCAGTTCACCTTCGTGATGGATGCCAAGTCCGTCATCACCGCGCCGTCGCCGCAGACGCCGGTCAAGCAGAAGGGTTTCAACATCGTCTCCGGTCTCGCCTGGTCGGGGCGCGGCAAGATCATTCGTGTCGATGTCTCGCTCGACGGCGGCCGCAACTGGAAACCTGCGCGTATCGACGGGCCGGTGTTCGACAAGGCCTGCGTGCGTTTCTATACCGAGTTCGACTGGCAGGGCGAGGAGCTGTTGCTACAATCGCGTGCCATGGACGAGACCGGCTATGTGCAGCCGAGCAAGGACGCCTTGCGCAAGATCCGCGGCGTCAATTCGATCTATCACAACAACGGCATCCAGACCTGGGCGCTGAAAGCCGACGGGGAGGTCGAGAATGTCGAAGTGGGTTAAGGCAATCCGTCACCCTGAGGTGCTCGGCCGCAGGCCGAGCCTCGAAGGGCGACGGCCCGGGAGTCAGCGGCCGTTCATCCTTCGAGGGCCGCTTCGCGGCCACCTCAGGATGATGGTTCTACTGACTGCGCTGTTCATCGGCGGCCTCGCCGCGCCTGCATTGGCGCAGACAAAAACAACGCCGCGCCTCTACGGCATCGGCCGTGCCGCCACGGCGGACCAGATCGCCGGCTGGGACATCGACGTGCGGCCGGACGGGCAGGGCGCGCCTGCCGGCAAAGGCTCGGTGAAGGAGGGCGAGAAGGTCTACAATGAAAGATGCGCCGCCTGTCACGGCGAGTTCGGCGAAAGCGCCGGCCGCTGGCCGCAACTCGCGCAAGGCAAGGGCACGCTCGCCTCGCACGATCCGGTGAAGACCGTCGGCTCCTACTTCGCGCATCTCTCCAGCGTGTTCGACTATATCCGCCGCGCCATGCCGTTCGGCGACGCGCAGTCGCTCAGCAATGACGAGCTCTACGCGGTCACCGCTTATGTGCTCAACCTCAACGACATCGTCGACGACAAATTCGTGCTGTCGAGGAAGACCTGGGGCCAGGTCAAGATGCCGAACCAAGGCGGCTTCTACGACGACGATCGCGAAAAGACCGAAAAGGCCTTCTGGAATTCCAGGCCCTGCATGAAGGATTGCCGCCCGCCGGTGAAGATTACCGGCCATGCCCAGGCGGTCGACGTCACTCCGGACGACAAGGACAAGAAGGGGGGGGTGGAGTAGCGCCGGGCCGCTGTTTCGCCTATGACGTTTCCCGGAATTCATTGCCCCGGGAAATAGCATGGCCAAGCTCAACCTTTCCGTCGCGGTCGGTACCTATGACCGCACGCGCGCGCTCATCGACGGCTCCGTTCAGATCGACGGCGTCAAGCCTGTCTGCATGACGCTGTCGCCGGAAGAAATCTTCTTCCGCGCGCTGCGCCATGCCGAGTTCGACATCTGCGAATTATCGCTGTCGAGCTTTACTGTAAAGACGGCGCAGGGCGGTGGCGACTATGTCGGCGTGCCGGCTTTCGTGTCGCGCGCCTTCCGCCACACCTCGATCTATGTGCGCACCGACCGCATCAAGAAGCCGGAGGACCTCAAGGGCAAGCGCGTCGGCGTGCCGGAATATCAGTTGACGGCCAATGTGTGGGCGCGCGCCATTCTGCAGGACGACTACGGCGTGAAGCCCTCCGACATCCACTGGATTCGCGGCGGCATCGAGGATGCCGACCGGCCGGAGAAGATTTCGATCACGCTGCCGAAGGACGTCAAGCTCGACAACGCGCCGGCCGGCAAGTCTATCTCGGCGCTGCTGGCCGAAGGCGCCATCGACGGCTTCATCGCGCCGCGCCCGCCCGCTGTGCCGAAGGGGACGCCAAATATCGGCTGGCTGTTCCCCGATCCGGTGGCGGCCGCCAAGGATTACTTCAAGCGCACCGGCATTTTCCCGATCATGCATCTGGTCGGCGTGCGGCGCACAATCGCGGAGCAGCATCCCTGGCTGCCGGGCGCGGTGTTCAAGGCCTTCGAGCAGGCGAAAGCCGCGGGGCTCGAACTGTTGAGCGACACCTCGGCCACCAAGGTGACGCTGCCCTTCGTCGAGGAACGCCTGGGCGAAGCGCGCGCCCTGATGGGCGAGGATTTCTGGTCGTATGGCATCGCGCCCAACCGCAAGACGCTGGAGACCTTCCTCAAGCATCACCACAGCCAAGGCCTGTCGTCGCGGCTGGTGACGCCGGAGGAGATGTTCCATCCGGGCACGCACGAGTTTTTCAAATTGTAATGGCGACCATCACCTCCATCGCCGGCGGCGCGCCCAAGCCGGTGTTCGATCGGCTTAAACCGCTGTACGAACGGCGGACGGGCAATACGCTCAACGCGCTCTATGACAGCATGAGCGGGATCGCTGCGCGGGTAGCCGCGCACGAGGCGCTCGACGTGCTGCTGATGCCGGTGGCGACCATCGAGAATTATATCAAGCAAGGCGTGGTGCAGGGCGCCTGTATGGCGCTGGCCAATATCGGGCTTGCCGTCGGGGTGACCGCCGGCCAGCCGGTGCCCGACGTGTCGACGCCGGACGCCTTGCGCGCAGCACTCAAGGCCGCGCGCGGCGTGGTGCACGCGCCGCCGACCGCTACGCCGAGCGGGGCGCAGAGCGATAAGGTGATCAGGGAGCTTGGGCTGGCGGGTAAGATTTCGGTGGCGCACAAAGTCGGCCTGGCCGGCGGGCTGGCGGCTATCGCCAGCGGCGAGGCGACGCTCGGCATTTTCCCGAAGAGCGAGATCGTCAGCGTGACTGGCATTGCGCTCGCGAGGCCGCTGCCGCCCGCGTTGCAGCTCACCATCAGCTACGGCGCCGGTGTTACCGCCGCCAGCAAGGTTGCGGCCGAGGCGGCGGAATTCGTGCGCTTCCTGATCGAGCCGGACAGCCGCAGGGTGTGGATCGAGTGTGGGTTTGATTTGCCCGGCGTTTAACCGTCACCCTGAGGTGGCCGCCGCAGGCGGCCCTCGAAGGGCGACGGCCCAAGAGTCAGCGGCCGCTCATCCTTCGAGGCTCGCTGCGCTCGCACCTCAGAGCGTGTGAATCTTCTGACGTCGTAGCGCGAGTGTAGCGGATCGC
>JACQDO010000445.1 GCA_016201085.1 Hyphomicrobiales bacterium
GCCCGGCGAAAACATCGGCGAGTGCGACCTGATGCCGGTCGAGCACTTCCAGCGGCACATAAAGCTGCCGTCTCGAAGCATGTCGTCCAAGCTGACTCAGCATCGCAGCAATCGTGTAGGCCACGCCGGCATCCAGCGTGAATAATTCCGGCGGTGCCATGCCCGCGCCGAGAATTCCGCTGGCCATGGCGAATACCGGCGATTGCGTGCGGATACCGTACAGTTCCAGATCGGCGATGCTCGCCATCGGCTCATCGTACAGATCGAAGGTCCGCGCCTCGATCAGTTCCAGCAGCGGAGCAGCGACAAAGCCATAGCGCGCCAGCGTTTCCCGCAGCGCTGCCGCCACCGGGTGCGCAGCCGCCTCGCCGTCGCGCTCGCCGGAGAGCACCTCGCGCCACCATTGCAGGCGGATTTCGCCCGGCAGCGGCTCGCGCGCCACATCGCGCACACGCGCGATCTCCGCGTTGAAGGCGTAGAGCGCGAACAAAGCATCGCGATGCTCGGCCGGCGCGAACAACGTCGCCAGGTAACGATCCCGGTCGGCTTCGCGCACCAGCGCGGCACAATGCTCAAAGTTGTTCATCGAGACAGTCTAGCGCAGCGGTCACTCGACCGCGATCAATCCGGCGCCGACGCGACGGTTTTCCGCCAGCAATATGTTGTAGGTGCGCACCGCGGCTCCGGTCGACATGGCGTCGACCGAGATGCTCAATGCATTGAACCGCGCCCGCAACCGCTGCGGGATCGGCCAGGGATCGCGTCCGGCGCCGATCAGGAACACGTCCAACGCCGCGCCGCGCGCAAAGGCCAGTTCGAACGCCGCCGCGGTCAGAGCGGCCGCATCGGCGACCGGCCAGGCCCACACCCCGTCCGGCAGGCACAGCAGCGAGCCGCGGTGCGACATGCCGCCGAAGCGGAAGCCGCCATTGCCATAGGCATCGATGAGCGCCGCGCTCGGCAGATGTCGGCCTTCGCCCTCCGGCCCGGCGGCCATGGTCAGGGCCGGCTCTTCGCCGTCTCGGCGGACTTGGTGAGCGCGTCGCCGCCGCGGCCGACGCCGAGATAGATCAGGATCGGCGAGGCGATGAACACCGAGGTATAGGTGCCGACCAGCACCACGCCGAACATCATGGTGGCGGTGAAGCTGTGGATCGCCTGCCCGCCGAACAGCAGCAGGGCGAGCAACGCCAGCGACACCGTCACGTGGGTGATCACGGATCGTGAAAGGGTCTGGTTGACCGAGCCGTTGAGCAGCTCCGGCATCGGCATCTTCTTGTAGCGGCGCAGCATCTCGCGGATACGGTCGTAGATGACGACCGTGTCGTTGAGCGAATAGCCGAGAATGGTGAGCAGCGCGGCGATGCTGGTGAGGTCGAAGTCGATCTGCGTGATCGACATGAAGCCGATGGTGAGCACGATATCGTGCACGTTGGCGATCATGGCGCCGAGCGCGAATTGCCATTCGAAGCGGAACCACAGGTAGACCAGGATGCAGAGGATCGCGAGGCCGAGGCCGACCACGCCGTAGGACAACAGCTCGCCCGACACGCGCGGGCCCACCACCTCGACGCGGCGGTAGTCCACGTCGCTGCCGAGCGCGCCGCGCACCTTGGCGACGGCTTGTTGCTGGGCCAGCTCGCCGCCGGGCTGCTCGGCGATGCGGATGAGCACGTCGTTGGGCGCGCCGAACTGCTGCAACTGCACTTCGCCCAGCCCGAGCCCGTTGAGCGCCGCGCGCATCTTGGCAAGATCGGCCGCTCCGGTTTTCGACTGCACCTCGATCAGCATGCCGCCGCGGAAGTCGATGCCGAAATTCAGTCCGTGGAAAAAGTACAGCGAGATCGCCAGGATCGACAGCAGCGCCGACATGGGAAAGCTGATGCGCCGGAAGCGCATGAAATCGAATTTGGTGTTGTCGGGGACGATGCGAAGCAGGCGCACTGTATGATCCTAAATCGGAACGCGTTGCGGACGCCACCACCAGACCCAGGTGGCGACGATGAGCCGCGTCACGGTGAAGGCGGTGAATACGGTGGTGACGATGCCGATGCCGAGCGTGACGGCAAAGCCGCGCACCGGGCCGGTGCCGATATAGAACAGTACTGCGGCGGCGATGAAGGTGGTGATGTTGGAATCGAGAATCGTGCGCAGCGCCTGGGTGAAGCCGGCATCGATGGCGTTGATCGGCGAGCGGCCGCCGCGCACCTCCTCGCGGATGCGCTCATAGATCAGCACGTTCGAATCCACCGCGATGCCGACGGTGAGCACGATGCCGGCGATGCCGGGCAGCGTCAGCGTGGCATTGAGCAGCGACAGCACGCCGAAGATCATGGCGACGTTGATGGCGACGGCGATATTGGCGAACAGGCCGAACAGGCCGTAGGTCACCAGCATGAACGCGATCACCATGGCGGCGCCGACGTAAGAGCTGATCTTACCCTTGGCGATCGAATCCTGGCCGAGGCCGGGACCGACGGTACGCTCCTCGATGATGGTCAGCGGCGCCGGCAGCGCGCCGGCGCGCAGCAGGATGGCGAGGTCGTTGGCGCTCTGCACGGTGAAGCTGCCGGAAATCTGCCCGGAGCCGCCGAGGATCGGCTCGCGGATCACCGGCGCCGAGATCACCTCGTTGTCGAGCACGATGGCGAATGGCTTGCCGACGTTTTCCTGCGTCACTTGCGCGAACTTGCGCGCGCCGCTGGTATTGAAGCGGAACGAGACGATCGGCTCGCTGGTGCGCTGGTCGAAGCCCGGTTGCGCGTCGGTGAGATCGCCGCCCGACACCAGCACGCGCTTCTCGATCAAATACGGGGTCTTGGGCTGGCTGGAGCTGTAAAGAAGTTCGCTGTCCGCCGGCACGCGGCCCTGCAAGGCCTGCTCGACGGAATTCGTACTGTCGACCATGCGGAAATCGAGCTTGGCGGTCTTGCCGAGCAGTTCCTTCAGGCGGGTCGGGTCTTGCAGCCCCGGCACCTGCACCAGAATGCGGTCGACGCCCTGGCGTTGGATCAGCGGCTCGACGGTGCCGAGCTCGTTGACGCGCCGTTCGATGATCTGGATCGATTGCTCGACCGACTGCCGTATGCGTTCCACAATGGCCGGGTCGGTCACCGTAAGGCGAACAAGATTGCCCGGCTCGGTGGTGACGTCGATATTGCGCTGGCCGGTGGTGCTGAGAATGCCGCCGAGCGGCTGCGACAGTTCGCGCAGCTTGGCGAGCGCCTGCTCGAAATTCTGGCCTTCGCGGATGCGCACTTCCACGCTGTTGCCGCGCACCACCAGGCCGGTATAGCCGACGCGCACGTCGCGCAGCACGCGGCGCACGTCGTCGCGGGTAGCTTCCAGCTTTTCCTTGCGCACCGCGTTGCTGTCGACCTCGAGCAGGATATGCGAGCCGCCTTGCAAGTCGAGGCCGAGCACGACGTGCCGCTGCGCCCATTTCGGCCAGCTCTGCACCATCTTCTCGGGCAGGAAATTGGGGACCGCGAACAGGCAGACGACGAATGCCGTGAGCGCTATCGCCGCCGCCTTCCACCGCGTAAAATAGAGCATGACGTCCCGACTTGCGTAAGCGAAAACCTGGGTTGGAAAACTTATTCGCCGCGGGCGGTCAGCTCGCCGCGGCCTCGTCCTTTACCGGTTCACCCTTGGCGCGCACGTCGGCGATCATCGACCGCATCTGGCGAATGCGCACCTCGTCCGCGATCTCGACTTCGATCTGATCGTCGTCGATCACCTTGGTGACCTTGCCGACGAGGCCGCCATTTGTGACGACGGTGTCGCCGCGCCGCACGTTCTTGACCGAAAATCAGCACGAACGGCAGCAGCGACATCAGCATGCCGCCGTCGCCGCCTGCCCCGCCGAACAACGACCCTTGCGCAAATGCAGGCGAAATGAACATCGAAGCTTCCTTGCCTTGTTTTGGGGGCGCATGGTGCGGGCCCTCGACCCGCCATCCGCGCTTGAATTTCGCGCGGACTATAGCGGCCGCGGCCCTAATTGCAACGCCGCTTGGCCGCCGAAACAGGCCTGATTCGGGCATTTTCCCGCCCTCCGGCTTGCAGGAGCGACGCCTGCCCGCTAAGAGCAGCGCAATTCGCGAAAGCACCGCCAATGGCCAAGTCGAAGTCCAAATCGAAGTCCAAGCCAAAACCAGCCGCCCGGGCCGCGGGACAAAATGACGTTCTCGAGCGCATCGCCTCGGCGCTCGAACGGCTGGCGCCGCGGCGCGCAACGTTGCCCGACCTCAACCTCGCCGACGCCTTCATCTGGCATCCGGACGGACGGCTGGCGCCGGTGCCGCGCGTCAACCGCGTCGACATGTCGCTGCTCA
>JACQDO010000492.1:0-4637 GCA_016201085.1 Hyphomicrobiales bacterium
CGCTTGGCGGGAACTTCGGCGCGCGGTCGCGGAGCCGGGCGATGTCTGACATCGCAATCGGCGCTGTATGCATATTCGGAAGCCTGTTTCTCATCCAGACAGGCATGCATATCGGCGTCGCCATGATGCTGATTTCGTTTCTGGGCGTTTGGTCGATCAAGAGCTTCGCGATTGCAGGCAAGCTTTTGGCGAGTTCGGTGACGACGTCCATCGCCTCCGCGGATTTCGGCGTGATCCCACTCTTCGTTATGATGGGGCTTTTTGTCTCCGTCACAGGAATGGGACGTGACACGTTCGATGTGGCAGCGCACCTGACAAGACGCATTCGCGGCGGCTTAGGTATTGCGACAGTCGCGGCGAATGCCGTGTTTGCGGCTTGCACCGGCACATCCATTGCGTCGGCTTCAGTCTTCACGAAAGTGGCCGTGCCGCAGATGGTTCGCCACGGCCACAGCCTGCCTTTCGCTGTCGGCGTCGTCACCGGCAGTTCCGTGCTGGGAATGCTCATTCCTCCCAGCCTGCTGATGATTGTCTTCGGAGTCCTCGCCAATACCTCCATCGGCGACCTGTTCACTTCCGGCATCCTGCCCGGCATCCTGCTCGCGATTTTCTTCAGCCTGTGCATTCTGGTTCAGGCGCGATGGCGGCCGCACTTTGTATATGCCGTGCAACCGTCACGTTCGAGCGGTGAAGTCGGGCATGTGCCTATGTACATTCTCGCGGTAAAGATGATCCCGATCTGCACGCTGGTCACGATCGTTTTGGGTGGCATCTATGGCGGCTTCTTCACGCCGACCGAGGCTGGAGGTGCGGGTGCGCTTGCGGCTTTTTTGATTGGCGTTGCCCGGCGAGAAATTACCTTAAGAGTGTTCTGGGAAGTTGCGATCGAGGCGGGCAAAGTAACCGCCGCCATCTGTTTTCTGCTGATGGCTGCCCAACTCTATTCGCAGATGCTGACGTTATCTGGATTGCCCTATGCGGTTGGCCAGTGGCTGCAGACGGCCCAGTTAAGCTTCGTTGTGGTACTGTTCGGCTATCTCACGGTCGTCCTTCTGCTCGGGTGCTTCCTCGATTCGCTATCGATCATGCTCATTCTACTTCCGTTCGTATTGCCGGTGATCCAGGGCTTTGGAACAAACCTCGTCTGGTTCGGGCTGATAACAATCGTCGCGATCGAGATAGGACTGCTGACGCCTCCGCTTGGAATGTCGGCCTTTGTCGTGAAAGCCAACCTTGGCAACGCGAAAATTACGACTTGGCAGATATTCATGGGGACTATGCCCATGACCATCACCATGGGGTTCTTTCTTCTGGTGGTTACGTTCTTCCCATCGATCTCATTGGTGCTGCTCGGTAGGAGTTGGAGTTGGTGGTAGGGGCACAGTTTGGCGTGAAAAGAGGAGCCAGCAGTGGCGGCTGATCGGACTTACAAGAAGATCCACGATCTTAAAGTCGAAGCGGGTGTCGGCATCGCGATGCGTGACGGCGCGCGTCTTTCGGCGCGCGTCTATCGTCCGGATGCGGATGGACAATTTCCGGTCCTGCTCGCGGTCTCGCCCTACCAGCATCAAACCGACAGCATCCCACATTCCACGCTATTCCTGTGGCGGGAAGTCGGTCCGGTGGACTGGTATGTCGAAGCCCAGGGTTATGCCGTGGTCCACGTCGATGTCCGAGGCACCGGCTTGTCGCAGGGCGAGTACAACTTCCTGAGCAAGGACGAGCAGCAGGATCTCTACGAGATCATCGAATGGTGCGCGCGCCAAACTTGGAGCAATCGACGCGTCGGCGGCTACGGTCAATCCTATTATTGTTGGTCGCAGTGGTTCATGGGTATCATGAACCCGCCCAGCCTCAAATGCATCGCGCCCTACGATGGCGCGATCGATATGTACCGCGACGTCGCCTACCACGGCGGAATTTACTGCGACTTCCTGCCCTGGTGGTACCAGATGGTTCGGATCAACAATTTGCATCGCCCGCCCGGCGAGCCGGCCGGGAAGCTTCTGTCGGTCGACTTAGGTCGGATGCTCGCAGAGCACCCCACTTATGACGATTGGTGGAAGGAGATTTCGCCATGGGAACGGCTCGATGAGATCAAAGTGCCGACTTTGTCGATCGGTCATTGGGGAAAGATGGCGCTTCATCTGCGCGGCAATATTATTGGCTACGAAAAAATATCTGCCCCGAAGAAGCTAGTTGTTACGGGCGCGCGCGACGTATTTGAAGCCCATGATCTGTTCGAGCAGATAGACTATCATGCCAAAGAGTTGCTGCCGTTCTACGATTATTACTTGAAGGGGGAAGGCAAAGACGCGATGAGCGGTGCGCCGGTGCGGCTGTACGTCCGCGGCGCAGATACATTCCGCGAAGAGGCGGAATGGCCGCTCAAGCGTGCCGAATATAAGTCCCTCTTTCTGAGCCGTGAGCCCTCGAAGTCTCTTTCGTCTCTGAACGACGGCAGTTTGTCATGGGAAGGACCCAAAGACGCGAAGGACCCAACTGTATTCAACTATCCGGATCACAAGTGGAAGCTCGGCGTGGTCGGAATGGGACCGCAGGGCCCGGACCCGATCGGGCGCGTACTGACGTTCACGAGCGAGCCACTCCAGCAGGATCTGGAAATTACCGGGCCGGCCGTCCTAGAGCTCTATCTTTCGTCGAGCAATACCGACACGGATGTGTTTGTCAAAATAGCGGACCAATTTCCGCAGTCGGATGACGATCGGAAAAAAGGATTGCAACCCCATTCCGTTAATATCAGCAAGGGCTGGTTGCGGGCCTCACATCGCGAGAAGGACGAGGCGCTGTCGACGCAATATCGTCCGTTCTATACACACCAAAATCCCCAACCGCTCCCGTCGGGTCAGGTTGTCAAACTAGAAATCGAAATTCTTCCGTTTTCGAATGTCTTCAAAAAGGGTCATCGCCTCCGTCTGGAAATTGCCAATGGCGACTCGCCGCTGACCGACTCCTTGTTTACGCACCAATACAGCTGGTTCAAGGTGGGACACGATTCAATCTATCACGACGTGCAGCGCGCCTCCCGGCTGATCGTCCCGGTCATTGCGAAAGGCCGGTAAGTCCGACAGAAACAGGCGGTTCCAATGGCTCAACGTCTAAGCATTATTGTTTTTCCGGGAGGCGCCAACCTGCCGCTCTGGACGGGTATCCGTCAAGGCTTTTTTGCGCAGCTAGATCTCGATGTTCAGCCGAGCTACACGCGCAACTCGGTCGAACAGATTTCTGGGCTCGTGAAGGGGACCTGGGACATCGGGCTCACTGGATTCGACAACATCGTCGCCTATCAGGAAGGCCAGGGAGAGGCGTCGCTCGACCGCGAGCCTGACCTCTTTGCCTTCATGGGCAGTGACAATGCCTTTCTGCGATTGGTGGTTCAACCGGACATCAAATCATATGCCAATCTGAAAGGCAGGGCGCTTTCCGTCGACGCGATGACGACTGGCTTCGCCTTTGTGCTGCGTAAGATGTTGGCGTTGAACGGCTTGTCCGAAGGCGACGTTACCTTCGAGCGGGCCGGCGGCGCGCTGCAACGCTACGATGCCCTGAAGGAAGGCCGCCACGCCGGAACCTTGCTTTTGACGCCATTTGAACTGACCGGCCGCAGCTTCGGCCTACACGTATTGCAGTCGGCGTCCGACGTGTTACCGCACTATCAGGGCGTCGTGGGTGTGGCGAGTCGTGCCTGGGCGAAAGATAATGCTGACAGGCTCGATAGATTTATTGCAGGCTATCTGGTGGCGCTTCGTTGGCTTTATCAAAAGGACAACGCGCAAGCCGCCTGCGCAATTCTCATGGAAAATGTCCCGCACATGACCGCCGAACTGGCCGCCGCCACCTGTGGTTTGCTGCTGGCCGAGAACGGAGGTTTTGATCCTGCGGCGCGCCTCGATAGCGATGGCATGAAGATTGTTCTCGCTCTGCGGAGCGAGTATGGTCGCCCACAAAAGATACTTGGCGATTACCAAAAATATGTGGATCTCGGATACTATTATCGGGCGGTAGCGAGAATCTAGCTAACGCAACAGTCTAACTTACGTATATGTTGTGGACCTATGCGATAATCGTCTCTCGGAAAGTATCTTTAATTCGTTGTCCGTGAAGAACGCGGATTTCAGGCCAATTTGAGTTGAACGGCCACCGCAAGAGCGAACAGGATTCTGAACCACAAGAACCTCAGCCAGGCGATGAGGCGGCGGAAGTTGTATCCGACGGCGGCGAGTACGGCGTTGATTGCGTCGCCGCTGGAATGGGCAAGGTAGTTGCGGCCCATGCGGTGATCGTCCTTGAGATGGCCAATTGTCCAAGTCTTAAACTTTCCGGCAAAGCGCGCGCGAAAGATCCACGTGATGCTGCGCGGCCGCAAGCAACGGAAATTTCAGTGGCTGGCGCAGTTTGAGTGGCCGCGCGCGCTTCGTCTTGCTGGGCACGGCCGCGCCGAAGCCGCGCCCGGCGCGCCCTTTCGGGGTAGCATTGGGGCAGCGGACCAAATTGTTGACGAGGCCAGTCGGGCTGGAAAAAATTCGTGCTATAAACGCAGTTATGGCAATTATATCTATGTGTTACAACAATCAGATGGTCAAGGAAAAAGGTCATTTAATTATAGACCCGCTGAC
>JACQDO010000492.1:4654-16399 GCA_016201085.1 Hyphomicrobiales bacterium
TCCCAGGTTCGAGCCCTGGTGCGCCCACCAAATTCCGCTGAAAAATCATAAATTATCCGGCCGGCTCAGGCGCTGGGTCGCCTGGCCGTCAATCTTTGAACAAGTGATCGCGCGTGAATTCCTCGATCTGCTCGACCGCCCGCAACGAGGTTCGCAGGCGAGTCTGGTCGCTTTTCGACAACCGTTTGACCGCCACGGAGTTCATGGCCGGTGTGCCATGCTCGACGTCTTCGATTTGCTGCGCGAGAATCAGGTCGAGGAAGACGCTCTGTGCCTCGATCATTGCATCGAGATCTGCCTCGCCGCCGATGCCCAGGCCCTTGAGGCTGGCTAGACGTTCGCTGGTGGAGCGCTGGACCACATGATGACAGATCGCCAAGGCGCGCGCGGCGGTGACAATGCCGAACAACCCCGCCTTCTTCAAATTGATGCGGCCGCGCTCTGTACGGAAGCCGCGCATGAAGTTGAGACCCGGTTCTATTTTGCCCGCGGATTCGGAGAGTAATTTGGCGAAGGCGGCCTGTCCTTTGGCGGCGTTGAGGGCATACTCGCGCAGGCGAGTGGCAAGATCGACCTCGCCGTGCACGGCCCGCAAGTCGAAGAAGATGTCGACCGACAGCAGATCCTGCGGGTTCGACCGCCCGATCCAGTCGTCGACCCGCGTCTGCCAGGTTGAAAGCGATCCGCGCCACGGGGCGTTCTTCGCCATGACGCCGCCCGGACAATACGGTACGCCCGCTTCGTGCAATATATCGGCGATATAGCCGCCGAACGCCTCGAACCATAAATCCTCGCCGCCGCCCGGCTCGCCCTGCGCGAAGACCAGCGCATTATCCTGGTCCATGGCGAGCAGGCTCTCGCCGCGTCCAGCCGAGCCGAGCACGGCGACGGCGTAGCGACACGGCGGATCGCCTTTGCCATCGTCCCGCATGCGTCTTTCCGCCAGCACACCGGCCTGGCGGGTCAGCGCGCCCACTTCGCGCGAGATGACCGACGCAATATCGCGCGCGGCCAGTCCTTCGCCCAGCAAGGCCGCCGCGACGTGCGGTAATTTCGCCCAGGCAACGGCAAGCGCGTGCGCATCCTCGGCCTGATCGATCTCGTCGCCGAGCGAAATTGCCTCGCCTGCCCGCAACCGAAGCAGGTCGCGCGCGGACAAGGCGCCGACGACCACTCCCGCCTCGTCGATCGCGCCCAGGTGGCGAATCCTCACCCGGCTCATGCGACCGATGGCGCGATAGACAAACGCGTCGGCCGGAACCGTGATCAGCGGCTTGCTCATGAACCGGTCGATCGGCATGTCCAACGCAGCCGCGCCGTGCGTCGCAACCGCGCGGAGCAGGTCGCGTTCGGTGACGATACCGGTATTCTGCGCCAGCACTTCCTGTTCGCTGTGCGTCACGGTGCGTACGAAAAACGACGAAATACGCTCTTTCATCAGGCGGGCCAGCGTATCGCGCACCGGGTTATCGGCCGCGACGAAGCGCGGCGGCGAGCGCATGATGTCGCGAACACGGTGGCGATAAGGATAGCTGTCGAAGCGCCGCAATGTGCGCTCGGTGTCGATCCGGCTCGGTGCTCCGACCGTTTCGACCCAGCCGGCGCGATGCTGCTGGTCGAGCACATCGGTCAGCGCCCGACAGGCTCGTTCGGCTTCCGCCAGCGTGCGGATTCCACCTTCGCGCAGCTTCGGCAGCAGCGCGAGGAAAATACGTGCGCAAGCCAGCGCATCGCCGAGCGCTGAATGACGATCGGTGATTTCGACGCCGAGCCAGGCGGCCAGGCTGTCGAGCGAATAGCCGGCGAGATACGGCTCCGCCACTTCGGCAAGAAGCCGCGTGTCGAGCGTGTGCGGACGCGTCCATTCGATGCCGGCCCGTTCGCACTCGCGCTTGAGCACGGCGAGATCGAAGCCGAGGGCGTGCCCTATGACCACGGCGTCGCCGATAAAGGAGGAAAGCTCGGGCCAGATGTCGGCGAAGGGGGGAGCATCCGCGACCGCCGCATCGTTAATGCCATGGACCCCGCTGGCCAGTGCCGGGATCGGTTCGCCGGGGCAAACCAGCCGCCGAAATGCGTCCTTCGGCTGCAGGCGGCCGCCAGCAAGCCGAACCGCGGCAATCTCCACGATCAAAGCCTTGCGCGGGTCGAGACCGGTGGTCTCGGTATCGATTACGACCGCGTCAAGGGCGATCAGAGGAGTGACGCTGCGCTTTCCCGCCATCTATTTTTCCGCCGCAAATGGCGCTCAATCGGCGCTCGCTTGTTCGGGATTGGCCCTGACGCCCAATAACGCCGCCACGGCGCCGGCGTCCATGCGCCTGGTCAATTCATCATGGATGTTACAAAGCGTGACCTTGAGATAATTGTGCGTGGTGGGGAAATCCCGCCCCCGCAGTTTTTCGTGAATCGGCATCAGGTCGAAATAGAGCTTGGCGTAGGGCTCGGGTACATCCATGGCGCGTTTGGGTGGATGCAGGCCGATGAGCAGCAGGCGACGCTCCAGATCGGTGCGCAACTCGCGCCAGACCGTCTCCCCGAGCAAGTCGGGAACGGGATAGCGGTCGAATACCGAGAGAACGACCGCCACGAGCGAATTCAATTCGTGACGTCGGTCGTCGCCGCGGTGCGCATACAGCACGCTGTCGGCGACTTCCGCCACCATAGCGAGTCCCAGCGGATAGGCGCGCCAGCGCGATTGCTCGACCGCCGCATGAAACTCGGGCTCGGCGAACAGCACTTTGGAATAATGCCCGGCGCGCGCGCGCGAATATTCGTAGATCGCCTTCTGCACCAGGAAGGCCGAGTTCTCGTCGATGAAATCGGCGAGCGCACCGGTATCGCGGATTGGACGCGAGCGGCGAAAGATATCGAACAAAGCCATCATGCTTCCTTCGTCACGATCTTGTTTCGGAGCGCCTTCGCAACTGCGAAAGAACTACGTCGAAAAAAGCTAATTGAGTCAAAGCCAAGATGCGCACAGCTAGACGAAAGTCGTATAAGTCTCTTCTAAGTCGCGATGTTACTTTAATTATTGCTTTTTGACCCGTCGACAAGAAACGGACTGAAGCAGCAGCATCGGGGGGAGTGCTGCAATAGCCGGTCAGCGCCCCCTCTCAAGTTCACAGCCGGTCCGCATCAAGCGGCCCGGTACTTTTAGGGAAGGTGGCGACCATGGCTCCAGCACCCAGTCAATCCAATACCGATGAGCACTGGAAGAAAACAACGAGGTTGATGTTCATCCATCTCGGTGTGTGGTTCTTCTTCGGTTACGTCATCCACATGTTCGTCAACCAACTCAACGCCATTAAGATTCCGATCTTGGGCTTCCCGCTCGGCTTCTACATGGCCGCACAGGGCTCGCTGATCGTGTTCGTGGTCATGCTGTTCATGTTTGCGCGGCAGCAAGACAAGATCGACCGCGAATTCGGCATGGCCGAAGACGACTGAGGGGGACACAATCATGACAACTCAAACCACTACCGGCTCAGATGCCTTTTATAAACAGCTCGGCCGGATGTATGGCATGTACACCGGCGGCTTCGTCGCGT
The DNA here is from genome assembly GCA_016201085.1 of Hyphomicrobiales bacterium. Classification (GTDB taxonomy): domain Bacteria; phylum Pseudomonadota; class Alphaproteobacteria; order Rhizobiales; family Xanthobacteraceae; genus Pseudolabrys. Next base: position 8,206 of record JACQDO010000492.1, read on the forward strand.
TCATCATTCTGCTCGCGATTCTCGAACAGGTCGGCGTGCCGAACAAGATCCTCGGCTACCTGTTCGTCTTCTTCACCCTCGCGGTCTACGCCATCATCGGCGTCGCGACGCGGACGGCGCAGCTATCCGAGTATTATGTCGCCGGCCGGCGCGTGCCGGCCTTCTATAACGGCATGGCGACCGGCGCCGACTGGATGTCGGCGGCTTCGTTCGTCGGTATGGCGGGCACCCTGTTCCTGCTCGGCTATGACGGCATCGCCTGGGTGCTCGGCTGGACCGGGGGCTTCGTGCTGGTGTCGATCCTGATCGGACCGTATCTGCGCAAGTTCGGCGCCTATACCGTGCCCGACTTCATGGCGTTCCGCTTCGGCGGCAACTTCGCGCGCTTCATCGCGGTGATCGTTCTGGTGTGCTGCTCCTTCACTTATGTGACGGCGCAGATCTACGGCACCGGCCTGATCGCCTCGCGCTTCCTCGGCATGCAGTTCGAGGTCGCGGTGTTCGCCGGTCTCGTCGGCATTCTGCTGTGCGCGATGCTCGGCGGCATGCGGGCGGTGACCTGGACGCAGATCGCCCAGTACATCGTGCTGATCGTGGCCTATCTGACGCCGATCGTGATCCTGTCCACCAAGCATTACGGAATTCCGATACCGGAACTCACCTACGGAACCGCGATCGCGGAAATCACCGCGCGTGAGGGCCAGATGTTGACGAGTGGCCTGGCGACGGCGGCGACCCTCAAGCCGCATATCCAGCCGTTCATCAATTACAGCCCGCTTAACTTCTTCGGCATCATCTTCTGTATGATGGTCGGCACGGCGTCACTGCCGCACATCCTGATGCGTTATTTCACCACGCCAAGCGTGCGTGAGGCGCGGCAGTCGGTGGCGTGGTCGTTGCTGTTCATCTTCCTGCTGTACTTCTCGGCGCCGGCCTATGCGGCGTTCTCGAAGCTGGAAGTCTACACCAACATCATCGGCAGAGATCTGACGCAGGTTAGACCCTGGCTGTTTAGTTGGGGCGAACTGGGCCTGATCCAGATCTGCGGCAAGAATGCCGCCAGCATCGATGCGATCGTGGCCGCCTGTAAAGCCATCGCCGGTCATCCCGGTGTGGTGCGGCTGCAGGACTTCGTGATCAATACGGATGTGATCGTGCTCTCTACCCCGGAGATCGCGGGCCTTCCCTATGTGATCTCGGGTCTGGTGGCCGCGGGCGGTCTGGCGGCGGCGCTTTCCACCGCCGATGGCCTGCTGCTGGCCATCGCCAACGCACTCAGCCACGACATCTATTACAAGATGCTCGATCCCAATGCGCCGACCATCCGCCGGCTCACCGTGGCTCGCGTGCTCTTGTTCTTCGTCGCCGTGGCTTCCGCTTCGCTCGCTGCGACCAAACCGGGCGACATCCTGGCGATGGTGGGCTGGGCATTCTCGCTTGCCATGGCCGGCAACTTCCCGGCGCTCATCATGGGCGTCTGGTGGAAGCGGACCACGGCGACGGGTGCCGTTGCCGGTATGATCGCCGGCTTCGGGCTCTGCCTGTTCTATCTCGTCTGCAGCCGGTACTTCCCCGGCTACGGCGTGAAGTACTTCGGCATGACCTCGCTGCTGAACCCGCTCTCGGGCGCGCCGCTGGTCGACATCGCCAAGGCCATGGCGCTACCGAATGCCATGGAAGTGATGCCGACGCTCGCCCATCCGATGGCCAACAAAGTCGGCTGGTTCGACCTCAACAACATCAACTGCGGATTGCTGGGCATGCCGCTCGGCTTCCTGGTGATCTACGTGGTGAGCCTTATGGGCAAGGAGCCGTCGAAGGAAATGCAGGCCTACGTCGACGAGATCCGCAAGCCGCGTGGGCGAACGGTGCTCGAGGAAAAGACCTGATCGCCGCTGGCTAAAAGCTCTCGAGCGGGGCCCTGCGGGGCCCCGCTTTTTTTCGGTTGCCGAAGCAGCCGGCAGCGGCCATTGTGCGGCCGCACGAGGATTTGCCTATTGTGACCGCTGGTTCGTTCCTCAGTTATTGGTACTTCCATCTGCCGAACTTCGTTCTGGCGGCGCTGATGTACACGCTACTGGGTCGTGTCATTCTCGGGCTGTTCGTCGATCCCGACTCGCCGAATTACATCTGGCGATTTTTTTGCCGGTTCACCGATCCGGTCGTTGCCGCCGTTGCCCTGGTGACGCCGAAAGCGGCGGTACCGGTCGTGCTTTGGCTGTTCGGCTTCGTCTGGCTGTTCTGGCTGCGCGTGGCGGTGCTCTATCTGTTCCTCTCGATGGGAGCAGTCCCGCAGGGGAACTGAACGCGCCATGGAACGAAATTTCTACTTCATCGGTATCGCGTTCTTCGGGATGGTCAACGGCCTGTTCAACCAGGTGGCGCTGTTGTTCGCCTTGATCCATGTGCAGGTGCTGGCGCCATCGCTGCTGTTCGGCAGCACCTCGCTCACCTTGATGTTCTCCTCACTGATGGTCTCGACCGCGACGATCGTTCTCGCCGGCATACCAGCCGCCATCTATGAACGGGTCATCGGCGCCAAGGACGATTCAACCGTGACATCGCTTTGGATCTGGTTGGCTGGCACTGCGATCCTGACGCTGCCGGCAATCGGTGGTTTTCTTCGCATTGGCCTGTAAGCGGCGGGTTGTCCGCGTTCAAGCTTTCGTCATCGCTGGCCGACCGGCTTGAGGACGTCACCGGGAGCATCTAACCTGTTTGTCGCTGACCGGGTCATGTTTTCGATTCGTGTGTAAGCCTGCAGGGCGGGCGCACAAGGGATCAGACGGTTGATCATGGAAGACATCCGCCGGATCGCCTACGAGACGGTGCTGCGCGCGTGCGGATTCGGCTCGCTCGCCATCTTCTGCGTCATGATCGGCATGTCGTTCGAACCGCGTCTGGCGTTTCAAGCCGGCGGTTTCTTGACCTTGCTGATGACGGTCATCCTCATCCTGAAAGCCTACGAAGCGCGCAGGAAGGATCATCGCCACACCGAGTTGTGGCTCTATCTGCCCAAGGAGCGCCGGCCGGCGAAAGTCGATGCGCAGTGGGCGGTCTCAACGGCGATGCGCGAAACCTATTTCCAGTTCGCCCGCTGGACGGCGATCATTTCCATCGTGATGTGGATCATCGCGTTGTTTTTTTCGCTCATTGGGCTGTAACCCGGCAACCGAAAATGATCCGTCGGTTATTCAAGGCATTCGCTCTCGGCGTCTACGACTTTAGTAGCTATCGCTTAGGCTGGATCGCGCGCGTGACATCGGCTGACCTTTAGTCCGGCAGTCGCCGCCGATATTGCCGCGATTAGCGGGCATTATTCGACGCTGGGCGCCATTTGATACGTATCAATGGCCGTTACGGCGATAACGGATAGTCCATCGCTGGCGGGTTCGGGGCGCGAGGGAACTTTCGGCGGTGTCGCCGCTGTTGACAGGCTGCGGCCCTTACCGTCGCTGGAAGGGAATTGACGACGCTGATGCAGCCGCGAACCCTTAAGTTCAAGGTCGTTCTTTACCTGTCGATCGCGCTGTCGGTGGCCATGCTGTTGTTCACCGGGCTGGTCGCCTGGTTCCTGTACACCGAAATCCTCGGCAAGGTGTCCGATCACGTCAGCCAGCTTTCCGAGGTGATCACCAAGAGCACCCGCTTCGCCATGCTGCAGAACCAGCCGGCCTATGTCGACCGGATCATCCATGACGTGGCCGATCAGGAAAAAATCGATCGCATCAGAATCCTCAGCCGGGACGGAAAGATTATCCATTCGACCTACGCGTCCGAAATAGGGCAGTGGGTGGACCGCAAAGCCGAGGCCTGTTCGCATTGCCATCAGAGCGATCAGCCGCTCCAGCAAGTGCCCAAGGGCCAGCGGACCTGGACGTTCAAGGGACCGAATGGCCAGTCGCTGCTCGGCAGCATGGAGGTCATCCGCAACGAACCGTCCTGCTACAACGCCGCCTGCCATCAGCACTCCAAGGAGACGTCCGTCCTCGGCGTGCTCGACATCATCTATTCGCTCGACGAATTCGACCGCAAGCTGCGTGCCAGCACGCTCGGGATCGCCGGCGTGTCCCTGGCCTTCATCGTGATCGCGTCGCTGTCGGTCGGCTTCTTCGTGCACCGTCTGGTCTATCTGCCGCTGCGCGACCTCGAAAGCGGCGCGCGCCGCCTGTCCGCCGGCAACCTCGACCAGCCGATCCCGGTGCGCGGCAGCGACGAATTCGGCAAGCTTGCCACCTCGTTCAATGTCATGACCGACGCCTTGCGCAATTCGCGCGCGGAGCTGCGCGACTGGGCCTATACGCTCGAGCAGAAGGTGGAAAAACGAACGCAGGAGCTGCGCCGCGCGCAGGCCGAAACCGTGCGCGGGGAGAAGCTTGCTTCGGTCGGATTGCTGGCCTCGGGCGTCGCCCATGAACTGAACAATCCGCTGACCGGCATTCTCACGTTCTCGCATCTGTTGCGGCAGAAAATGCCGGACAAGAGCCCGGATGCCGAGGATATGGACCTGGTGATCCGCGAAACCAAGCGTTGCGCCGCGATCATCAAGCGGCTCTTGGATTTTGCCCGGGAAAAACATCCGGAAAAGAAATTCAACGACATCAATCAGGTGATCGACGACACTGTACGCATCGTCGAGCGGCCCGCGCATTTGCGCGATATCGAGATCAACCTGAACCTCGACCGCACGCTGCCGCCGATCTGGATCGACGCCGATCAGATCAAACAGGTGGTCATGAACATGGTCGTCAATGCCCAGCATGCGGTGGAGGAGAAGGGCAGCATCGCCATCTCGACCCGCCGCGCCATGCAATCGCCGCCCGGCACGCAGGGCGCCGAGCCGGTGCCGATGGTGGAGATCGCGATTGCCGACACCGGCTGCGGCATTCCGGAAAAGAATTTGCGGCGGATTTTCGATCCGTTTTTCACCTCCAAGGACGTGGGCAAGGGTACCGGATTGGGATTGTCGGTCAGTCACGGTATCGTGGAGGCCCATGGCGGCATGATCGATGTGCAGAGCCAAGTCGGCGAGGGCTCGACCTTCCGGGTCTTACTGCCATTGACCCCGCCCGCCGCCGCGATTGAGAATAAAGTGAGCGAGGCCGTTCAATGAGCGCGCGAATTCTTGTCGTCGACGACGAGGACATCGTCATCAAGAGCTGCATGCGTATTCTCGATGGTGGCGGCTACCAGATCGAGTCCGCGCATGACGGCCGCGAGGCGCTGCAAAAGGTCGAGGACGGTTCTTACGACATCATGATCGTCGATATCATGATGCCTAACATCGGCGGCCTGGAAGTGCTGCGCCGGGTCAAGGAGGCCTATCCCAACGTCGACGTCATCATGATCACCGGCCTGTCGCAGATCGACACCGCGGTGCAAGCGATGAAGCTCGGCGCCTTCGACTATATCTCCAAGCCATTCGAGCCGGACGAGCTCAAGCTGGTGGTGCAGCGCGCGCTGGAGCGGCGGCAACTATTGCAGGAAAACCTCAGCCTGAAGAGCGAGGTCTCGTCGAAATACCGTTTCGAGAACATCATCGGTTCGAGCCCGCAGATGCAGGCGGTCTACCGGCTGGTCGCGCAGTGCGCGCCGACCAATTCCACCGTCCTGCTGACCGGCGAAAGCGGCACCGGCAAGGAAGTGATCGCGCGCGCCATCCACTACAACAGCCTGCGCAAGGACAAGCCGTTTTGTGCCGTCGACTGCAACTCGCTCAGCGAAAATCTGCTGGAAAGCGAGTTGTTCGGCCATGCCAAGGGCGCTTTCACCGGCGCCATCGCCAACAAGAAGGGCATGTTCGAGGTCGCCGGCAGTGGCAGCCTGTTTCTCGACGAGATCGGCAACTTCTCCCTTGGCATCCAGGCCAAGATGCTGCGCGTCTTGCAGGAGCGGGAATACCGGCCGGTCGGCGATACCCGCACGCTCACCGCCAATTTCCGGCTGATCACCGCCACCAACAAGGATCTCAAGGCCATGGTGGCGGCCGGCACGTTCCGCGACGACCTGTTCTATCGGATCAATATCTTCCCCATTCACGTTCCGGCGCTGCGCGAACGCAAGGACGACATCCCGGCGCTCGCCTACCACTTCCTCAAGGTATTCAGCGCCGACCTCGGCAAGAAGGTCACCGATATTTCCGAAGGCGCGATCAGCGCGCTGGTCAACTACGACTGGCCGGGCAATGTGCGCGAACTCGAAAACGCCATGCATCGGGCGGCGATCCTGACCGGCGATCATGTGATCCGGCAGGCCCATTTGGTCACCATCATCGATCCCGCGCATGCGCATGCCGATTTGGCGGTGCCGCGCACCGGCGATGAACTCAAGCGCGTCAAGAAGGCGGCGCGCGAGAAGTCGGTGGAGGAGATCGAGAAGCAGTTCGTGCTCGAGGCGCTCAAGCGCAACGAGTGGAACGTCACCAAGAGCGCCGAGGACACCGGCATGCAGCGGCCGAATTTCCAGGCGCTGATGAAGAAATACACCATCCGGGTGCGCGACACCCAGCACGATGGCGGCGACGAGGCTCCCGACGCCTCCTGATCAAGCCTTCGCTTCCGGCTCGTCCTCGAGGTCCTCGTAACCGGTGATCATCGCCTTGTAGTGCGTCGTGCGGGTATGGCCGAGCGAGCCCAGATAGACGTGCACGAAAAGATAGAACACGAAGACGATAAAGATCAGCACGTGAACCGTGTCGATCACCCGCACGCCGCCGAAGAAATCGACTTGCGCCGAGAATCGCTTCACATCCCATAGCAGGATGCCGGTATAAATCTGCACTGGCAGGCACAGCATCATGATGATCTGGTAGATCATGCTCTGCAATGGATTGAATTTATTGTAGATGCTGACCTGAAACGGATTGGGGTCGCCGCGGAATACGCCGAAGGCGTAGTAATAGATCTGCCGCATGCTGCCGATGAAGTGCTTCTTCGGATTCAGCTCCGAATGATAGGCCCTGATCCGATCGGAAGTCAGGTAAAACACCAGCCAGACGCAGAAATTGGCGATCAGCACGAAGCCGACCGCGTTGTGCACGTTGACAGCCATCTTGAACGAAATAACGTCGATCAGTCCGACATAACGGATTTGTATCCCCGTCAGGATCATGAGGATGAAACCGACGGCATTGGTCCAGTGCCAGATCCTGACCGGCAGCGGGTGGATATAGAGTCTTGTCATGGTTTGGTTCCTATGCCGCCTTCGGGCCATCGCCGCCTTGCGGGCCGGCGCCATGGCCGTTGTGCGGGTGGTAATAGCCGAAGCGCTTGAAAAACCAGCCTAAGAACACGTGCCCAACGGCGATGCCAGCGCCGCCGAGAATGGCCAGGATCAGCAGGATATCGAGCAGGATGATGCGGGTGCCGCCGATCGCGTAGAAGCCGCGCACCGAGTCGAGCGAGATCGGCGAACTCAGTACATCGGCACTGGCGCCATAGCCCACGCGCCGTCCGTCCGGTCCGACCAGCGAGATTGTCACGCTCTCGAACGCCTCCGAGCCCTGGCGATGACAGATGTGGCAGTCGCTAATTGCCTTGCTCTTGTCGGCGAGCTGATGGGCCTGTGGACCCGTGCTGACCTTCAGGCGGCCACGCACGATTGTCCTGCCGGCCAAGTCGTCGCGATTGAACGTTTGCAGCAGGTTCCACAGCGTCAGCGCGTCGATGCCCTTGCCGCCGGACCGGGTGCTGGCATCGAACAGTGGCACGCCGATTTGTTCGGTTCCTCTAGCGTGCGCCTGGCCATCCATCACCATGAGGAGCATAAGATCGACTTTGCGGTGTGCCGTTGGTGCATGGCAGGCCGGGCAGGACACCGCCTCGAAATGCAAGCCCGCGTTGGGCAGCCACACCTTGTGCTTTTCGAGCACGCCAGCGTGGCAGCCGGAGCATGCCGCCGACGGGCCTTCGCCGAGCGAAGTGGGTTTTACCTCATGTGCGTTGTGGCAGCCCGAGCAGACGGGTGCATAACTATCGGAAGAACTGTTCCGCGATTTTCCATGTACGCTGCCGAGATAGGCCGTGAAAATGTCCTTGTGGCAATTCTGGCAGGGCGTCTCATCGATTTTCGTGCCAGCGCCTTTGATCACCGCATGCGGGTTATGACAATCCGCGCAGATCGGTGCCGCCGGATTGCCTTGGCGCGCCAGCGCGGCATGAATGCTGCGGTTCCATTGCTCGACCTTGTCGGCATG
>JACQDO010000471.1 GCA_016201085.1 Hyphomicrobiales bacterium
CCCGCCGGATTTACCACCCCGGTCCTTGATGGCCGTGGACTTCGCGATCCGTTGCTCGCTCGTCCGGCCGGGTAGGCCTCGTGATCCGGTTCTTGTCCATCGGGCCGCGGCTTTGCTCCACGCTTCCTTCCGACCCCACCTCGCGATGACGCCCTTGCGCTTCGCTAATCCTTCGCCACCATCAGACTGGATAGAGGACTTCCACCTCCAAGCTGTCGATCATGCTCGGCACACAACGAAAACCCCCGCCTGGCGCGGGGGTTTTTGTTTGCTATTGCGCCGTTGCGGCTAGACGCTCTCCGCGCCGAAAGCCGCCTTCAACAGGCCGAGCTGGCGTTCCACGTGATTGACCGGCGGCGCCTGATCGGTGGGAACGCGGTTATGGATGGTGGCATCGAGGCGACGCACCTTCGTTTGCAGCGCCTGCGAGCGCTCGATCAAAGTGCGCAGCGTCGCCGGCAGCAGTTCGAGATTGTTGGGATCGTGGCTGTCGGCGGCCGACAGCTTGACCTTGGTCTTTTCCTTGTTGGCCTGGGTGAGCGACATCTCGCCTTCCTTGACCGCACGATGCAGCAGCAGCCAGGACGCAAGCTGCATCAGCCGCGTGGTGAGGCGCATGCTTTCGGTGGCATAGGCGAGCGCGGCCGCGCGCTGCAACGCCTTGGATTCCGCCCGGCCGGGTCCGTCCAGATAGGTCGCGGTCTCCTCGACCAGCGCCATGCCGTCACGGAATAGATCGGATAAGGCTTGTGAATTGGCGAGCCGCTCCCCAAACGATACCGGCTGCACTTCGCTCAGCGACTTTTCCGACATCTCGTTACGCCCCACACAACGCCCACACACTTTCGGCTGCAAAATATGCAGTCGGTATGCCGATGAGGATCGCTCGCCCCCTCCGCTCTGTCCATACAGCGGGATGGCAAATCTTAAGACATAGTTGCCATACAAGGTTAACGACGCCGTGGGTGGCCCAAAACGGCACAAAAAGCTTGATCCCGAAAATGGGGAATCGGGTTTTGGACCAAATCAGGCAAAAAAAGGAGCCGCCGTTGCCGGCGGCTCGAAGGTGATAACAGGGAGGCGTCAAACAGAGTGGACAGGAGCCACTCAATGTCCATGAAGATGGACACGTACCAGTAATGAACGAGAAAGCTTAATACGATCTTACCGAATTGCGGCCAATTCGGGATTTTTACTTTAGGACTTTCACGGGTGTCCGGGCACGATCGCCGCGAATGGCGGTTATTTCTTGAAAAACTGATCGGCGGCGGCGCGTTTGGCGCGCTTTTGCGCAATATCGGCCTCGATCCGGCCGATCTCGTCGTGCAACAGCTGCACCCGGGCGGCAAGCTCCTCGACCGACAGCAGACTGAGGTCCTGCCCGACCTCGTGCGCGATCTTTTTCTTCGGCCTGTCGTCGTCGTCCGTCGCTGCCATGATGCGCCTCCCAATCATGTCATTCCGGGGCGCGAGCAAAGCGAGCGAACCCGGAATCCAGAAACAGCATTATTGCATCTGGATTCCGGGTCCGGCCCGTTCGAGCGGTCCCGGAATGACGATGAATGGGTAAAATCTAGCCGCGCCCCGCCGGGTTGTCACACGGCCAAGGCCCGCCTAAACAATGCCCGCCCGCAGAAAAGTCGAGGACCCCATGGCCGCACTTCCCAGCCGCATGACCGCCATCGGCATCAAGGCGCCGGGTGGACCGGAGATGCTGGCGCCGGAGGAACGCCCGGTCCCTGCCCCGGGCGCGGACGAGATCCTGGTGAAAGTGGCCGCCGCCGGCGTCAACCGGCCGGACGTAATGCAGCGCCAGGGCCTCTATCCACCGCCGCCGGGCGCGCCGGATATTCCCGGCCTCGAGATCGCCGGCGAAGTCGTGGCGCTGGGCGCCGACGCCAAGCGCTGGAAGCTCGGCGACCGCGTAATGGCCTTGGTGGTCGGCGGCGGCTATGCCGAATACTGCCTGGCGCAGGCCGACCACGCGTTGCCGGTCGGCAGCCTGTCGATGGTCGAAGCGGCGGCCGTGCCGGAAACCTTCATGACCGTGTGGCATAATGTGTTCGAGCGCGGCGCCTTACAAGCCGGCGAAACGCTGCTGGTGCACGGTGGCTCGTCCGGCATCGGCACCGCCGCGATCCAACTTGGCAAGGCGTTCGGCGCGCGCGTCATCGTCACCGCCGGCTCGGCGGAAAAATGCAAAGCCTGCCGCAAACTGGGAGCGGACCTCGCCATTAACTATAAGACCGAGGACTTCGTCGCCGCCACCAAGGCGGCCACCGGCGACAAGGGCGCCGACGTTATACTGGACATGGTCGGTGGCGATTACATCGCGCGCAATTACGAAGCCGCGTGCGTAGAGGGACGCATCGTGCAGATCGCATTCCAGGGCGGCCCGAAGGCGACGGTCAATTACATGCGCCTGATGCTCAAGCGGCTGCATCACACCGGTTCGACGCTGCGCTCGCGCTCGAATGCCGACAAGGGTGCGCTGGCGCGCGCGGTCGAGGACAAGGCGCTGCCGCTGTTGGCGGCGGGCAAGGTCAAGCCGGTCATTTTCAAGACCTTCCCGCTTCATGAAGCGGCCCAAGCCCACGCGTTGATGGAATCCAGCGCCCACATCGGCAAGATCGTACTAACCCTTTGAGCGCACAACTGAACATCTGCCCGCGTCAGACCGGGCCACGACTGCTGACTGAGCCGCGAAATCGGCGCAATGTCGGACCTAATGCTGTGGTTGAGGACTTTCGATTGACCGTGACGCGCACCGTGACTGCCGCGGCGATTGTGTTCGCGCTTGCTGCCTCGCTGCTGGCGGCGCCGGCCGCGCATGCCGTCGAAGCCGTCAACGTGCGGCTTGACGCTTCCGCCATCGATCTCACCGCCGCCACCGAACGGCAGAAGACCGAGGCCGACCGCATCCAGGTGTCGACCGCGCCCGGCACCGACGGCATCGTGCGCCGCATCGAGGTGCGCGCGCG
>JACQDO010000472.1 GCA_016201085.1 Hyphomicrobiales bacterium
GTTAATGGCATGACTGTCTGGCGTAATGGAGTCGCGCGGAATATCGCAGGTCTCGGCGATAATATTGGCGATGGTGTCGAACGTGGAGGACATCGATAACTCTCTGATTGATATGGAGTTCCGGCAATGGAGGGGACCGGCGCGCCTGACGACCGCGACAATCCCAAACCCGACCTTCCCCCAACAAGCGGTCGGTTGCCCGTATAGCGAAGCGGCGAGTCAAGTTCAATGGCGGAGGCCATTTATCGAGCAAAAGTGGCTAATGGGCTGGGTGGCCAGCCTAAAATTAACCGGTTTTCCTCGGTTGGCAGCTCACCAGCGGTCCTTGCTCACCTCCACCGGCGTGCAGCCGCGTCGTCCCGACAAGACGCAATCCTGGTCCTTTCGCATGCGCGCCATGGTGTCGGCCAGCCAAATCCCGGCTCCGATCAGTCCGATCACGAACAGGAAAGCCACGACGTTCACCATCATGCGGTGGCGGTAATCGTCGGCACCCTCGATGCGCTCGTATTTGGCGAGATCCTCGACCGGGTCAGGGGGTACAACCGAGGGACGCGCATTGGCCCGCCCACGACGAAAATTCACCACGCGCGGCGGTTTATCGGTCGAAGAAGGATCGTCGCTGACCATGATATCCAGTCTAGCATGCCCGGCGGGGCCGTTCGAAGGCGCCATGGGTGGGGGCTTTCCCCATTCACACAGCCCAGCAGCGGTTTTGATTCATACGCCGCTGTTGCCCATGAGCAACGGCCGATCGACAAGCTGCATGTCAAGGCCGGAAATCGTTCACCGGCACTGCCAAGCGCCTTGTCCCGTACCCCCCATTACGCCAAGATCAATTTTGGAGCCGAACTCATAAAAATGGGGCTCTGCCCTTCATGGGGAAGGCCAGTCCCAGGTCTATTGCCAGCGTAACGGCAACGCCGGGGCGAATGAGGGGTTATCAGTCTTTTCGCCAAAGCGAGAAGGCACCGTGGGGGATTGGGGAAACGCTTGTTTCAGTGGATGAGCGCGCTTGGGCAAGCCGCCACGCTCGATTTGCCCTGGGCGGCGAAAATTACTTCGCTGATGGTACTGCCGTTCGCGCATGAGGATCTCGCCATTATCCTCGGCGGCTACATCATCGTGAACGATCTGATGCCGGTCAGCCTGGTGACCTTGAGCATCTATGGCGGCATCGTCGCCAGCGACTTCGCGCTTTATGGCATCGGCGCGGCTGCGCGTTATGTGCCGTGGCTTTCCCGCTATGCAGTGGACGACCGCGTTCACCGCTTCGGCGACAAGCTCAAACGCAACGTATTCGGATTGGTGGCGCTGTGCCGAGTGGTGCCCGGCGTGGTGTTCGTGGCCTTCATCGCATGCGGCTGGTCGCGCGTTTCGCTCGCCCGCTTTAGCGCGGCGAGCCTGATCATATCGGCGCTCTACCTGCCGCTGATGCTCTATCTCGTGATCGTGTTCGGCGATGCGCTCGACGACCGCGTCGGGATGTGGGCTTGGCCGATGCTGTTTCTCGCCATTGCCGCCACCGGACTCGCACGCAAACGCATATTCTCGTTCCGCGACACGGCCGAATTGGAGGCCGCCAACGAGGTCGTGCTACCGCAAGCCGGCTTCGGCATGCCGACATTGTCCCGTGCCGACCGCAAGGTCGCTGCCGCCGAGCGCATTCCGCCGGCGCTGTTCTATCTGCCGCTGGTTTTCAACTGGATGCGGCTCGGATTGCGCCATCGCTCGATGACGCTGCCTACCGCGGCCAATCCAAATATCTTCACCGGCGGCATGTGGGGTGAATCGAAAAGCTCGTATTTCTTCGACGTTACGCCAGCCGAGCGGCAATGGATCGCCGATTTCGTGCTGCTCAAGCGTCATTCCGGCGTCTGGAGCCTTTCCTCCGATCTGGCCCGCGCCGCGCGCTCGCTCGAAGCCGCCGGGCTCGATTTTCCGCTGATCGCCAAGCCCGATATCGGCTGGCACGGCCATGGCGTGCGGCGTATCGACGATCGCGCGCAGCTCGAAAACTACGTCGCGAATTTTCCGCCCACGTCCACGATGGTGCTGCAACGATACGTGCCGCATAGCGGCGAAGCGGCCGTGTTGTATGCGCGGCTGCCGGGCGAGGCGAGGGGGCGCATCCTGTCGCTTACCTTCCGCTATTTCCCGCATGTGATCGGCAACGGCCGTTCGAACGTGCGTCAGCTCATCCGCAGCGACGAACGCGCGCAATGGAAATCCGAACTGCATCTCGGCATCGATCCGACCCACCGCGGCGTCGATCCGCTCGATCTCGATCGCATCCCGGCGCCCGGCGAGGTGGTCCGGATCGCGCTGATCAACAATCAACGCGCCGGCGCGCTTTATCGCGACGGCCGCCGTCATATCACGGCGGCGCTGGAAGAGCGCTTCGATGGGATTGCGCGCAGCATGACCGAGTTCCACTACGGCCGCTTCGATCTGCGCTTCGAGAACGTCGACTTGCTGATGCAGGGTGAGAATTTCTCGATTGTGGAAATCAACGGCATCGGCGGTGAAGCGATCGATTGCTGGGATCCGCGACTGGCGGTGACCGAAGTCTATCGACGGCTGATCGAACAGCAGCGATTGCTGTTCATGATCGGAGAGCGCAACCGGGCACGTGGGTTCCATCCGACAAGGTTCGGCGATTTCTTCACCAGCTTTTTCCAGCAGAATCGTTTGATCCGCCACTATCCAGCATCGGCTTAAAGCTGCCATTATTCGTCCCCAAGGGACGCCTCCGTTCAATCCATCCGGTCTAACCACAATGCATCGACTTGCTATATTTTTCGCCGTCCTTCTTGCCGCCGCGCTGGCACAGCCGGCTTGCGCCGTCGACTTTGTCGCCGGCAACGTGAAGGTTTCCGCGCCCTGGACGCGCGTGACACCGAAAGGTGCCACCGTCGGCGCCGGTTACATGTCGATCACCAATACCGGCGGCGCGCCCGACCGTCTGCTCGGCGGCGCCGCGGAGGTGGCGAGCGACTTCGAGATCCACGAAATGCGCATGGACAATGGCGTCATGCGCATGCGTCAAATCACCAATGGGCTTGAGATAAAGCCGGGCCAGAGCGTCGAGCTTAAACCGGGCAGCAGTCATCTGATGTTCGTCGGCCTCAAGAAGCCGTTCGTGCAAGGCGAGCACGTCAAGGCGACGCTGACATTTGAGAAGGCCGGCAAGGTCGAGGTCGATTTCTCGGTCGAAAGCATCGGCGCGCAACGGCCGGGTTCCACCGGCGGCGGACCCGGCATGCCGGGCATGGGCGGCATGAAGCACGGGCATTGATCGTCGTTACCAGCCGATGGTGCGCGGCAGCCAAAGCGCAAGCTGTGGAAAAATAAAGCAAAGCACCAGCGCGATCAGTTGCATCGCCACGAACGGCACGATGCCGCGGTAGATATCGCCGGTGGTGATTTCCGGCGGCGCCACGCCGCGCAGGAAGAACAGCGCCCAGCCGAACGGCGGGGTGAGGAACGAGGTCTGCAGATTGACGCAGATCAGCGTGGCGAGCCAGACCATGTCGACATGCGCGGCGATGAAAATCGGCAGGAACAGCGGCACCGCGATGTAGGAAATCTCGATCCACTCGATGAAGAAGCCGAGGATGAAAATGATCAACATCAGGAACCAGATCGCCCCGCTGGTTCCACCCGGCACGTAGGCGAAGAAATCCTGCACCAGTTTTTCGCCCTGCAGGCCGCGAAACGCCAGCGAAAAGGCCTGCGCGCACATCAGGATGAACATCATCATCGCCGTGATGCGCGTGGTCGCGTAGGTCGTCTCCCGCAGCACCGACCACGACATGCGTCCGCCGATGGCGGTCACCACGATGGCACCGAGCGCGCCCATGGAAGCGGCCTCGGTCGGCGCCGCCACGCCGCCGATGATCGAACCCAGCACCGCGCCGACCAGCGCGAGCGGCGGCAGCGCAACGCGCATAATTTTGCCCAGCAACTCACCGCGCGAGACCAGGTCGCGTTCCTCCTTGGGCACCGCGGGCACCATGTCAGGGCGCACAATGCCGAGCGCCAGAATATAGATGACATAGATGCCCGCCAGCATCAGGCCGGGGATCATGGCGGCGGCAAACAGGGTGCCTACGGACTCGTTTAGAATATCGGCGAGCAAGATCAGGATCAGGCTGGGCGGAATAATCTGCCCCAATGTGCCGGAGGCGCA
>JACQDO010000473.1 GCA_016201085.1 Hyphomicrobiales bacterium
GCAATCTCAAACCGGCCAAAGCGGGAAAAACAGACTCGCAATCAATCGGTTAGCCGTTGTTCACGGCCGACTTTCTATCGGGTCACGACTGACACGGTGGAGATTCTGCACATCCGTCACGCCGCGCGGCGGCCGTGGAACGAACAAGCGTAGTCAAGTCGCCCTGCCCCCTACGCGCTCGCCATTTCCGCCGCCGGCGTATCCGGCTCGCCCGCGCCCGCGTCCGCCGCTAAAATGCTGTCGAGCGCGATCAGCCCGACCGTCGCCTCGTCGATGGTCGCCAGCCCGGACAGGAAGCCGCGCCCCTTGGTTGCGTCCACCTCCGGCACCGGCTTGATCGTGGCGCGCTCGACCGTAACGATATCGGAGACGCGGTCGGCGAGCAGGCCGACCTGCTGCGCGCCGATCTGCACGATGATGAAAACGTGCAAGGGCGTCGCCTGCGTCAGCCCCTGGCCGAAGCGGCAGCGCATGTCGATGATCGGGATGAAGGCGCCGCGCAGGCTGCAGATGCCGCGCACGTAGTCCGGCTGATGCGGCAGATGCCGGATGGCGGTCCAGTCCTTGATCTCGCGCACCGCCATGATGTCGATACCGTAGTGATCGTCGCCGATGGCGAAGGTGATGAACTGCGCGACGTCGTGGCCGGCGGCGGCCGCGCCGTCCGCCTGCGAAAAGGCTTGCGCACTCATACTGCAACACTCCTGACTGCGAATTCCCGGAAGAAGGCTACGGCCGCTCTTTGGCGTCGTAGACTTTGACCTGGACTGC
This sequence comes from Hyphomicrobiales bacterium, assembly GCA_016201085.1. Lineage (GTDB taxonomy): Bacteria > Pseudomonadota > Alphaproteobacteria > Rhizobiales > Xanthobacteraceae > Pseudolabrys. Next base: position 772 of record JACQDO010000473.1, read on the forward strand.
CAAATTCTTGTTCTTGAGTTCGAGGCCCGCCTGCAAGGCCGCCGTGAAGGTGCGGTAGGCCGAATTGAACGACCCCGCGATTTCGACGACATAGCCCTCGGCCGGCATGACCGCGCTGGGAACTTGATTTTGCATGAGACCCCTCATGTGTCGCCGCCAGACACGAGGGCTCTTATAGGCCGCAGGCCTTGCCGTCCGTTTAACCGACCGGGTTAATTATTTATGAACGGCGGATCGTGGGGTTAAGATCGGCCATGACAACCCCTGTCATTCCGGGGCGCGAGCGCGGCGAGCGAACCCGGAATCCAGAGACGCATTCGATGTTCCTCTGGGTTCCGAGTCCGGCGCTTCGCGCCGTCCCGGAATGACAAGGAGCTACTCCTCCTTCTCCGTGGTGAAATACAGCGGATAGCCTTTCGCCCGCCCCAGCTCGGTCGCCTCCTTGGCCTTGGTCTCGGCCACGTCGCGCGTGTAGACCGCGATGACGCAGGCGCCCTTGCGGTGCGCCGTCAGCATCACGCCATAGGCTTGGCTCTCGTTCATGCGGAACACGGCCTTGAGCACCTGCACGACGAACTCGCGCGGGGTGAAGTCGTCGTTGAGCAGGATCACTTTCCACAGCGGCGGGCGCGCCGTCTTGGGCTTGGTCTTGAGACGCGGCTTGACCAAAGTCGGGCTCATCGCTTGCTCCGCAAGCATACCGGGCGTCATAATCCACCGTTCCCGGCGCCTCCGGCAAGCCGGCCGGCCGCGCATGCGCTACTTTACCATCTCGGTGCCGGGTGATTCGTCACAGTCCCATGGACAAAGCCAAGGGGGGCCCGCGACATGGCGAAGAAACGCAAGACGGCGACCAAGAAGTCACGCAAGTCGGCAGCGCCGAGCAAGACGGCGACACCTACTCCGCCGGCGGCCAAAAGCCAGAAGTTCAGCCACGACGACCAGATCGCCGCGCTGGTCATCGCGGTGGCGATCGTGATCGCGTTCGTCGCGCTCTACCTCTACCAGAACGCCAAACCGAAAATCGCGCTGCTCGACGGCGGTCCGGCGATTGTAGCGATCGAAAAGGCGGCGATGAGCGCGCAAAAAACATAAAAAACTTCTCCGACTGCCAAGTGCGTGCGCCGCTTACATAATTGCCTTTGAAAAAAAACTTATCCTCACCCCTCCCGAGCGCCCGTATATTGAGCGCGTCCGGTTCTTCGAGGGGCGCTGTCATGAGGCGTCTGATGGTGGAGCCGGATGCGGTGCCTGCGGGAAGGGGATGAACGCACCTCCTAACCCCCGGGCGGCGCCGGCCCCCGCCCGGAGGCATTAGGACCTCCCGCGAGGAGCTCGCTGACAGGTGGGGCGTCAAGCTCGCCGGAAAGCGCGGACCGGTGCCGTAAGGAGAACCGCCGCAAATAAGCCCGAGCCTCAGACGGTTCGGGTGGCGCGCCGAAAGGCGCCCGCACGTTACCGGAAACGGTGCGTGCACTGTTAAGGTTGCGCCTGACTCGGCGCGCCACCCCCTCATCTTTTGAGGGGAACGGACTTGTCCGCCGAAGCCCGCAGGGCGAAGGCGGAAGAAGCCTACGGCCTGCGCGGGGCCGCAAAGAACACGCGCGATGACGCATGCGCGCTTCACCCCCGCTGAAAGGTAGGAAGAAGGGCTGTCGCATAATTTCATCGTCAAAAGTTGCGCACTACGTCAGCTTTGCTGCTTCATTGTCGCGGCCGGTGCGCTACTATTTTCCCACAATCGCAAAAAGGGGGGGGCCAAGCGCGTCACGCATGTGGGACGCGAACCAAGCGCGACTCGTCATCGCGCCAAAAAACGAGGAGGCCCCATGGAACTTCGTCCTCGCGCCACCGCGCGATTCTTGCGCAGCCGGCCGGTGATCGAATGCGCGCAATGCGGCGAGCACCTGTTCGTGCCGGAATGGTCGGAATATGTCGACGAACGGCGCGTCCGCCATCTCTGGGAATGCGAAGCCTGCGGTTACGTATTCGAGACCACCGTCCGCTACGCGGCGGCATAGTGCGTTTTCCGGCGCGGCGGGAACCGGTTCGCCGTGGAAAATGCGATCTAAAAGAGAGTTGCGCGCCCGAATGCCTGAGGTTTTCGGCTTCGCGCAACGCACGGAAGGAGCCGGTTCAGCGCACGCGCCCTCGCCAGACATAAAAAAGGTGGCGTAGCTGCGTGAGCCGGCTCCTTTCGCTGCCGTCCATGTTTCACGTGAATTTGCACGATCGCCGCGGCCGCGGTGCGATATAATGCGCGGCATGATCGACCGCCGACATCTGCTGACGTTATGGGGAGCCGGGGCGCTGGCGGCGTTGAGCCCGCGCCTGGCGCATGCCACCGCCATGAGTCGGGTCACTGCCTACGTCTTTAGCTTCAAGGGGCTGGATGGCGCCGACATCCCGCTCTCGGCCTATGCCGGCCATCCGATCCTGGTGATCAACACCGCCTCGCAATGCGGCTACACCCCGCAGTACACCGGCCTACAGGCATTGTGGACGCGCTACCGCGCGCGGGGCTTGCAGGTCCTAGGGGTGCCGTCGAACGATTTCGGCGGCCAGGAACCGGGCGGCGCCCGCGAAATCACCCAGACCGCGCACGACGAATACCATGTCACCTTCCCGCTCACCGAAAAGGTCGCGGTCAAGGGCGCGAGCGCCCACCCGTTCTACAAATGGGCGGCGGCCGAGCGCCCGCTCGAGGCGCCGCGCTGGAACTTCCATAAATATCTGATCGGCCGCGACGGCCACCTGAAGGCCGGCTTCACCTCGGCGGTCGAGCCGAACGATCCGCGGCTTATCGCTTCCATCGAGAACGAGCTGGCGCGGGTTTAGCGCTCACGGCCAAAATAATTGTGTGCTGCGCGACACACCGCGCGTGCTTCGTCACAAAAGCGATAACTTCGCGATTGACGAATCGGCGTGCGCATGTCCGATTGCCAACCGACATACAGTCACGTGGGCCGGCGGCGTTGATGAGCCGACCCGATACGAGGTTCCTCCCGCGTGGCGTTCAAACTGGGCGGCCCAATTGGCCGCCCCCCTTTCATGGCCGGCGGGTAAACCTCTCCTCAATAGTCGTCGCAATAACGGCGCGAGGCGCGATGGTAACTGCCGTCGCGATAGCGCACCCAGCAGCGGCCGTCATACCAGTAATAGCCGGCCCGCCGCGGCTCCATCTGCGAACCGAGCGCCGCACCGGCCGCAGCGCCAATGATGCCGCCGGCAATCGCGCCGCCGGCCCTGCCGGTCGCCGCTCCGCCAATCATGGCGCCCGCCGCCCCGCCCAGGATGGCGCCGCCCAAGACATTGTCCTGCGCCGAGGCCTGTGGCGCCGGCATGGTCGCGACCAGCGCCAACGCGGCTGTCGCCGTAACGATCCGAATGAACATGATGCAGTCCTCCCGTGACTCGGAAATGGTACGGGAAACCACGCCAGATATCAATTTGGCTTTGGCGGCCGAAAGCCCCCACCAGGCTGCGCGATTGAGTCAGGCGGCGTTGCGGCTGGCAAGCGTCGTACCGTCCTGCACCGCGGGCGCGGCAAGCGGATCGATCGCCTCGACCAGTTGCAGGAAGGCCGAGCCCGGCAGCGGCGGCGCGAACACATAGCCTTGGGCGGAGCGGATGCCGAGATCGCGCAAGTGCACAACCTGTTCAAAGGTCTCAACGCCCTCGGCCACCACGTCCATGCGCATGTTGTGGGCGAGATCGACCAGCGTCTCGACGATGGTGATGGAATTGCGGTCGGTGCCGATGGCGTCGACGAACATCTTGTCGATCTTGATGATATCGACGCCGAGCTTGAGCATATAGGACAGCCCGCTGTGGCCGGTGCCGACGTCGTCGATGGCGATGCGCACGCCGAGCCCCTGCAAGGCGGCGATGACCTGCCGGGTCTCGGTGAAATTCTCGATCGGGTCGCGTTCGGTCAGTTCCAGCACGACCTGCGACAGCTTGATCGGCGAGCCGGAAAAAATCTTGCGCACGTCCTTGACGATCGACTCGTCGCTGAACAGCTGGCCGGCGAAATTGAACGAGATCTTGAGCCCCGGCCGGCTGCCGATGACGCCGCCGGCCTCGGCGCAGACCCGGCGCATCAGGTCGCGGGTCATCTCGTGGATCAGCCCGCTCGATTCCGCCAGCGGAATGAACGCACCGGGCAGCACCAGTGAGCCGTCCGGCTTCTTCCAGCGCACCAGCA
>JACQDO010000448.1 GCA_016201085.1 Hyphomicrobiales bacterium
CTTGATCTTGGGATCGAGGATCTTCTTGGTCTCGACCACCATCTTCCATTCTTCCTTGGTGTAGCCGTCCTCCATGAACACATCGATCTGCGGAATTAGATTGAACGCGATGCGCTTGGGGAACTTCTTGTTCTCGATCTCGCCCAACGTGAACACCGCCTTGGACTGCGAGAACAGTTCGTCCATCGCCTCCTTGCCGGCGCCCGACACCGATTGATAGGTCGCCACCACTACGCGCTTGATCGTGGCCTTGTCGTGCAGCGGCTTGAGCGCGACCACGAGCTGCGCGGTCGAGCAGTTCGGATTGGCGATAATGTTCTTCTTGGCGAAGCCGACAATCGCGTCGGCGTTCACCTCGGGCACGATCAGCGGCACGTCCGGGTCCATGCGCCAGGCCGACGAATTGTCGATCACCACTGCGCCCTGTGCGCCGATCTTGGGCGACCATTCCTTCGACACGGAACCGCCCGCCGACATCAGGCAGATATCGACGTCGGAGAAGTCGTAATGGTCGAGCGCCTTCACTTTCAGCGTCTTGTCGCCGAACGAGCACTCCTGTCCCACGCTCTTGCGCGAGGCCAGCGCCACCACCTCGTCGGCGGGGAAATTGCGCTCGGCCAGAATGTTGAGCATTTCGCGCCCGACATTGCCGGTGGCACCTGCCACGGCGACCTTGTAACCCATTGTTAACTCTCCGAAAAAATTTGTCCGGCGGGGGCACCGTCGCGGGAACCGGATAGCAGGCGCTTCTAGGCGAGAACTTGATCCAAGACAACGGCGTTATACTTGCGTCCCAGCCGGAGCCTGAAGGCCATGCACCCGGCCCTGCATTCCTGGCGTGACGAACTGCCCGCGGCCCTTGTGCGTGTCCTCGCATATGTGGGCGGCCTGGCCGTTTTGTCCATCTTTGCCGCGCAATTTTTTCAATCGCCGCCGGTGATGAGTACCATCGCTCCCGTGCATCGTTCGCCGTGGACCGAAATCGAGCGGCCGTTCCCGGCCTTCGCGCTCACCATCCCCGAGGCCGCCGACGTCCCCGCGCACTATGCCATCCGCCGCCATGCGCAAGGCGGCGGCCGCAAGGACATCCTCGAGCTGGGCGAGCCGGACAGTGCCGCGCCCTATCTACAGGTGGAAATCTACCGGCCGGGCAGCGAGACGCGCCGCTTTGCCGAGCCGCGGGCAGCGATAACCGAAAGCGCGTCCGCGCTGGGACCCATCGACGTGCAAAGCCATGAGCCGCTGACAAGCAAGTTCGGTCCGCTGGACATTGTCACCTTCGACACCGCCAATGGAACCCCGCGGCACTGTCTCGGCTTCGTGCGCGCCTACGACGATCCGCGGCTGCAATTGTCCGGCTGGTTCTGCCAAGGTGGCGCCGACTTTATCGAGCGCTCGACGCTCGCCTGCGCGCTCGACCGGCTGTCGCTGCTCGCCGCCGGCAGCGAACCGAAGGTGGGCGCCCTATTCGCGCAAATCGAGCTGAACCGCAGCTTCTGCGGCCAGCGCGACACGATCCTTGCGTCGACACCGAAATATAAGGCGCTATGGAAGGCGCTGGCGACCCGCCCGGATCCGCGGCGCATCGGCCGCTGATCGAATTTCAATCGATGAGATAATTCACGCTGCAATGCGGCAACGATTTCCCGCGCACTCGTTGCCATTCCGGTTGACCGGCCGGCGAATCCATCCGATCATATTCGAATAATTATATCTAAAGCCGGCGGCGATGGCCGCACCGGTTAAATAGAACATCTGGGAGGACATCATGATCACACGACGTCATCTGCTTGGGACGGCGGGCGCCGGGCTCGCAGTCTCCACATTCGGTTTACCGAGACTGTCCGACGCGTTAGTTGCCGGCGCTCCGCTCACGCCGGGCGTCCCGGAAGGTGTGGCCAGCTACGCAACCATGGGCTCGCTGCCGGGCAAGAAGCCGCTGATCCAGCTTTCCGACCGGCCGCCGAATTACGAGGCGCCACTCGAATATCTGCGCACGCCGATCACGCCGAACGACCAGTTCTATGTCCGCTATCACCTCTCGGACATTCCGGAAGTCAAAGCCGAAGGCTACAAAATCGCGGTCGGCGGCGACGGCGCCAACGGCCAGGCCGAGATCACCCTCGACGATCTGAAGAAAATGCCGGCCGTCGAGGTCGTCGCGGTCAACCAGTGCTCCGGCAATCGGCGCGGCCTATCGAGACCGCATGTGCAAGGCGTGGAATGGGGTTATGGCGCCATGGGCTGCGCGCGCTGGAAAGGCGCCCGGCTCAAGGATGTGCTGGACAAGGTCGGGCTGAAGAAAGAGGCGATCGAGATCAGGTTCAATGGCGCCGACGGCCCGGCGGTCGACAAGACGCCGGACTTCATCAAGAGCATTCCGGTCTGGAAGGCGATGGATGAGTCGACGATCATTGCCTATGAGATGAACGGGGCGCCGCTGCCGCATTTAAACGGCTTCCCGGCCCGCATCATCGTGCCGGGCTGGACCGGCACCTACTGGATGAAGCACATCATCGCGATCAACGCGCTGACCAAGCCCGAAATGAACTTCTGGATGAACCCGGCCTACCGCGTTCCGGTCGGCAAGTTCCCGCTGCGCGACCGCTTTCTCACCCAGGAAAACGCCGCCTCAACGCCGATCACCGAGATGGTGGTCAATTCGCTGATCACCAGCCACCGCAACGGCGACAAGGTGAAAGCCGGCAAGGTCACGGTCA
>JACQDO010000029.1 GCA_016201085.1 Hyphomicrobiales bacterium
ACCGGTCGACTATTTAGCTAAGTTTTGAAGTTCAAGCCGCTCTCGTCACATCGAATATCGCTGGCATGAATTACACCAAAGTCGATCTCATCAATGAACTCTCCGTTATCCACGGATATCGGAAATACTTGGAAATTTGCACAGCGACGACAGGAAACATGTATCGCGGCATCGATCGCGCGCGATTCTCCACATGCCAACGGTTGATGTACCGGTGTCCGGCCGAATTCGACGATGGGTTGCCAATCGATTTCCGCAGCACAAATCTCGATATCAGTGACTGTGCAAGGGCCATCCGAGCACGCGAGATGACATATGACGTCATCCTGGTTGACTCGTTTCATGAATATGAGCCATCGGCGCGAGATCTCAGAGAGGCGGTCAATCTCTTGAACCCGACTGGAACGATCATCGTGCACGATTGCTTTCCGCGCGACCGTGCAATCACGGCGCCGGAATTGATCGTCGGCGATTGGTGTGGCGTAACTTACAAAGCGTATTTGGATTTTGTATTGGCGAGCGAGAACCTGCTATTTTGCACGGTCGACACCGACTATGGTTGTGGCGTGATACGCCGATATGCCATACTGACCGCGTTGCAACGAATTGCTCATCGTGCCTCAAGAATAATAGCGCGCGAAGACAGGCAAGACGCCACGAGACATTGGGTGCATGCCGGCGATGATTTTGATGCAACATTCAAGCTGCTGCAGGCGTACTCCAAACCGCTCTTGAATCTCGTGACGGTCGAGGAATTTTTGACCGGTGAGCGGAATGGTTGGCCGGTGCTGAGGTAGTGCGCGTCAGTTCCTCTCGTCCGGCAGCACCGGCAGCGGGTGGAATTCGATGCCTTCCTCGGCCAGGTCCTTGGCCTCGTCGGACGAGGCCATGCCGTAGATCGAGCGATGCTCGATCTCGCCATAATGCATCTTGCGCGCTTCCTCGGGAAATTTCGGCCCGACATTGTCGGCATTCTTGGTGAGGTGCTCGCGCAGCTCCTTTAGCTTGGCGCGGATTTCCTGTTCCTGCGGCGAGATCATGGCAACCGGCGCTTTCTGGGGTGCGGGCGTGGCCGCAACCGGCGCCGGCGTTTCGGCAGCGGGCGCCGTCGTCGCCGGACGTTTCTTTGCGCTGGCGGACAGCCGCGGTGCCATAATGGCTTTTTCGACCTGGCTCGAGCCGCAGAGCGGGCAACCGATCAGCTTGCGCTTGGCCTGCTTGTCGTAAGCGGCCGAATCCGCGAACCAGCTTTCGAAGTCGTGGCCCTTCTCGCAGATCAGCGAATACTTGATCATTCGGCGCTCCGCACTAGTGCCGCCGATTTGAAGTTCCTGCACCGCCTGCGGCAAACTCGATCAGGAACTTCAAATCGAAAAGCGGCACTAGAATCGTAGGATTTGGCAGTGCCCTTTGCTTTCCGAAATTCGTTCATGACGGTGCTGCCACGTATTACGAATTTCGGAAAGCGGGCACTGCATGCAAATGCGCCGGCTCCGCCATCGACTCGACGATCTCGAAACGGCGGCCATGCTGCAGCGACGGGATGCGCGCGCGCGCCTTGGCGATTTCCGCCATGTCGATCTCCGCCATCACCACACCGGGGTCCGTGCCGCCTTCCGCCAGGATACGCCCCCACGGGTCAACGATCAGTGAATGGCCGTAGGTCTCGCGGCCGTTCTCGTGCTTGCCGCCTTGCGCGGCGGCGAACACGAAGCAGCCGTTCTCGATGGCGCGAGCACGGTTGAGCACATGCCAATGCGCCTCGCCGGTCTGCTGGGTGAAGGCGGACGGGATCGCCAGCATGGTGGCGCCGGCTTCCGCCAGCGCGCGGTAGAGCGCGGGAAAGCGCAGGTCATAACAGACGGTCAGGCCGAGCCGGCCCCAGGGCAGATCGCAAAGCACCGCCTGCTCGCCCGGCCGGTAATTGCGCGACTCGCGATAGCTCTCGCTGCCCGCCAGATCGACGTCGAACATGTGGATCTTGTCGTAGCGCGCGGCGATCTCGCCCGACGGCGCGATCAGGAACGAACGGTTGGCGGCGCGCTCGCCTGAGAGCTTGATCGCCAGCGAACCGGCGTGAACGTAAATGCCGAGCTTGCGCGCCAGCTCGCGCAAAGTGGCAAGCGAGGTGTCGGCCGCTTCCTCCACGATGGTGGCGAACAGCCGTTCGCGCTTGAGCTCCATGATGTTGGTCATTTCCGGCGTCTGCACGTAATCGGCGCCGGCTTGCTTCGCCTCGCCGATCATGCGCGCGCAGGCCTCGAGATTGGCGGCGGGAGAGAGTCCCGCACGCATCTGGATCATCGCGGCCTTGAAGGTGGATGGTTTTGCGCCGCTCATGCCGGCTGTCCTTCGCCGGCAAGCAGCGCGTCGAGTCTGCCCTCGTCGTCGAGCGCATGCAGTTCGTCGCTGCCGCCGACATGCAGCTCGCCGATGAAGATTTGCGGCACGGTCATGCGTCCTTGCGCCCGCTCGATCATCTCGTCGCGCCGATCCCGCTGTTTGCTCAGGTCGATCTCCATGAAGGCTACGCCTTTGCGGGTCAACAAAGCCTTAGCGGCATGGCAGTAGGGACAGTAGCGGGTGGTATAGATTTCGACGGGCGGCATATGGCTTATGGCTCGGGTTCCGGCCGACCTTATATGGGAGTGCGGTGTGGGGCGACAACCCGGGCGAAGACCAGCACGTCGACATGGGCGGCGCCGGCCCGCAGCAATGCGCGGGCGCAGGTATCGACGGTGGCGCCCGACGTGAGCACGTCGTCGATCAGCACCAGCCGTTTGCCGGCAATCAGGGCCTTTTCCTCGGGCGCCACGCGGAAGGCGCCCTGCACATTGGCGGCGCGGTCGGTCTTCGACAGGCCGACCTGCTGCGGGGTGGCGCGCACGCGCTTGATGCCGCCATGCAGCACCGGCACACCGGATATGTCGGAGATCGCGCCCGCCAGCGCCGCCGCCTGGTTGAAGCGGCGCGCCCACAGCCTGCGCCAGTGCAGCGGCACCGGCAACAGCGCGTCGGCGTCTGCCAGCAATTCGCGGCCGGCGCGCGCCATCCAGCGGCCCATCATCGGCGCGAGGTCCAGTCGGTCGCCGAATTTGAAGGCCAGCACCAGCGCGCGCGCGACATCGTCATAGCGCACCGCGGCGCGGGCGCGGTCATAGGCCGGCGGCGATGCGATCGCCTCCATCGACAGCAGGCCGGGGCCGGGATCGTAGGCGAACGGGATGCCGAGCCGTGCGCAGTAGGGCGGCTCGATCAGCGACAGTTTCGACCAGCAGCTCGCGCACAGCCCGACGCCGTCGCCGAGCGGCTCGCGGCAGGACGGACAGAGCGGCGGCAAGGCCACATCGAGCGCCAGCCGCAGCGTCCTACTTAAGGACCCGCGAAGTCTGGCTAAAGGCGCGGTCGCCTCATTCTGGCTTGCCGACACAAGCTCGTTCATGCTGCAAAGGTAGCAGATGTCAGCGAGCCCCACCATATTCGATCGCCGGCTGCTGCGTGCACGTCGTGCGCGCGCGCGGGCGCTGGGGCCGGAAACCTTCCTGCTCGATCGCGTCGCCGCCGAACTGGGCGAACGGCTGTCGGCCGTGCTGCGCCAGTTCGAGCGCGGCGTCGATCTCGGTACGCCGACCGATGCGCTGCGCCGCGTGTTGGCCGCGAGCGGCAAGGTCGCAACCGTCGTCGCCGCCGAACCCGATGCGCGGCAGCAGGCGCCGGCGCTGAGTGTTGCCGCCGACGAAGAGGCCTTGCCGTTCGCCGACGGGGCGCTCGATCTGGTGGTGTCGGCGCTGTCGCTGCAATTTGTGAATGACCTGCCCGGCACACTGATCCAGATCCGCCGCGCGCTCAAGCCGGACGGCTTGCTGCTGGCGGCGTTGATCGGCGGCGAATCCTTAAGCGAATTGCGCCAGGCCTTTGCCGAGGCCGAGAGCGAAATCGAAGGCGGGGTGTCGCCGCGCGTCGCGCCGTTCGCCGATGTGCGCGAGCTGGGGGCGCTGCTGCAGCGCGCCGGCTTCGCGCTGCCGGTGGTCGACAGCGACCGGCTCACCGTGCGCTACCCGACGGCGCTCGCGCTGATGCGCGATCTGCGCCGCATGGGCGCCACCAATATTTTACACGAGCGGCGGCGCACGCCGCTCAAGCGCGCGACGTTGGCCAAAGTGATGGACATCTATGCCAGCCGTTTCGCCGACCCCGACGGCCGCCTGCGCGCCACCTTCGAGATCGTCTGGCTGCTGGGCTGGGCGCCGCACGAGAGCCAGCAGAAACCGCTCAAGCCCGGCTCGGCCGCACAGCGGCTGGCCGACGCGCTCGGCGCCAAGGAAATATCGACCGGCGAGAAGGCGGGTCGCTAATTTATTGCGCGCCGTCGACCACAGCCTTGAGCTCCCGCTTTAGCCCGAGCGCCATCAGCACCTCGGCCATGATGAACATCGGGCCGATGAAGGCCTGGAATAGATTGTCGGCAAGCGCCGGACGGCGGCCTTCCCAGACGTGTCCGACCAGCTGGAACACCCAGCCGCCGATGAAGAAGATCGCGAACACGGTCCACACCGTGCCGCTGCCATACGTGCGCGCGATCCATTCGGCGACGATCAGCATCGGCACCATAATGACGACCATCGCCAGCCCGATGACGCGGTCGAGTGCGATCCAGCCGATCACGGCAACAAGCGCCACCGGCATGGCGGCGGACAGGCCGGACACGCGGATGAGCGCGAGCGGCACCAGGATGGAGAATACGATCGCCGGGATGCCGATAAAATGCGTGGCGCGATTGCGCGCGTCGCGATGATAGCTGGCATAGGTCGCGAGCTGACGGGCGAAGAAACTGTCCAAGACGTCCTCCCCAACTGCGGCCTCTCGCGGGCCGTTTGGTTCGGAGCATAGCATGAAATGCAGGCGACGCGTTCGGCGTCAGGGAAAGATAAAGAAATATTAGATCAGTGAAAGAGCCGGGCGGGTAACCGCCCGCGCGCGGCCTAAAACAAGTTCAACAGCTTGTCGTAGTAGATCGTCATCATCGTCGAACCGACAGTCGTGACCGCACCGAGAATGGCGATGCTGACACCGCTCGCGATGAGCGCGTATTCGATGGCGGTCGCGCCTTCCTGCGCCAGCAGGAAGCCGCGGATTTGAATACTCGGAATGAAACAACGCATCGGACTTTCCTTGTCTGACGTCGTATTGGCCGGGATTACAACAGCGCCATCAGGTGCGAGATCAGCGGAACGTCCGCCGGCGGCATCTCGTATTCTCGAAGCCGGTTCGGTTTCACCCAGGCCAACCGCTGTGCTTCCAGCGCGGTGACCGTTCCCTCCCAGCGCCGGCAGACATAGAGCGGCATCAGGAGATGAAAGTCGGGATAGCTGTGGCTGGCGAAGGTGAGCGGAGCGAGACAGGCTTCGCTGACGGCGATTCCCAGTTCCTCCTTCAATTCCCTGATCAATGTCTGTTCCGGCCGTTCGCCGTGCTCGATCTTGCCGCCGGGGAATTCCCACAAACCGGCCATCGCCTTGCCTGGCGGGCGCTGTGCGATGAGCACGCGGCCGTCGGCATCGACGAGGGCGCAGGCGGCAACAAGGACAAGCTTAGCGCTCACGACCCTTCAACCTCGACGATAGCCAAATTCTGGTTAAGGCACTTTCAATGCAACGGCCGCGCGGTGGTGTCCTGCCACCATGGTAAAAGAATCGTTTACGAACGGTAGTCGCCGTTGATGGCGACGTAGTCCTTGGTCAGGTCGCAGGTCAGCACGCGGTCGCGGCCTTTGCCCAGGCCGAGCGCGACTTTCAGGTAGATTTCCGGCTTTTTCATCTGCGCGCTCACCGCCGCCTCGTCATAGCGGGGATCGCGCGCGCCTTTGTGCGCGACCCGGATGCCGCCGAACCAGATCGACAGCCGGTCGCGCTCGGCCGGTTCGCCCGCCTTGCCGACCGCCATCACCACGCGGCCCCAATTGGCGTCCTCGCCGGCGATCGCCGTCTTCACCAGCGGCGAGTTGGCGATCGACAGCGCGACGCGCCGGGCGGATGCCTTCGACACCGCGCCTTCCACCACGATCTCCACCAGCTTGCGCGCGCCTTCGCCGTCGCGCGCGACCTGTTCCGACAGATTGGCCAGCACCGCAAGCAAGGCCTTCTTGAACGCCTTGAGGCGCGGGTCGGAGGCGCGCGCGATGCGCGGGCAGTCGGGCGCCTGGCCCGTTGCGAACATCATCAGCGTGTCGGAGGTGGAAGTATCGCCGTCGATGGTCACGGCATTGAAGGTGTCGGTGACGCCGTCCTTGAGCAGCGCCTGCAGCGCGGCGGCCGAAATCGCGGCGTCGGTGAAAACGAACGAGAGCATCGTTGCCATATCCGGCGCGATCATGCCGGCGCCTTTGGCAATGCCGTTGACGGTGACTTTCGTTTTGCCGATTTTCGCCGTCGCGGTCGCCACCTTGGGAAAGGTATCGGTGGTCATGATGGCGCGCGCCGCGGCAAGAAAATCGCCGGGCTGCGCGCGATCGCTCAGCCCCTGCATCACCGGCGCGAATTTCGTCGCATCGAGCGGTTCGCCGATGACGCCGGTGGAGGCAAGGAATATTTCGGACGGCTTGAGGCCGGCCGCCTTGGCGGCGATCTCGGCGGTGAGCTTGGTCGCGGCGCGGCCCGACTTGCCGGTGAAGGCATTGGCATTACCGGAATTGACCACCAGCGCGCGGGCTTTGCCCATCTTCAAATGCGTGCGGCACCATTCGACTGGCGCCGAAGGGCATTTCGATTTGGTGAACACGCCGGCCACGCTGGTGCCGGCGGAAAACACTGCCAGCAGCACATCGGTGCGCCCGGCATAGCGGATGCCGGCTTGCGCCGTGGCCAGCCGCACGCCGGCGATCGCCGGCAGTTCCGGCACGTTTTTGGGGGCGAGGGGGGATATGGAGGTGGACATTTGTAGGCCTTGTCATTCCGGGGCGACCGCCGGAGGCGGTCGAACCCGGAATCCATATCCATCAAGCTTTCAGCTAAATCGCAAGACCGGGGTTATGGATTCCGGCTCTCGCTGCGCTCGGCCGGAATGACAAGAACTACTTCTTGGCCGGCTCGTCTTTCTTGGCCGGCTCGGCCTTCTTGTCGAGGCGCTCGATCTTGGCCTCGGCGCGCAGCTTGAGGATCAGTTCGGACTGCGCCTTGCCCGCCACATAGCGCTCGATCTGCGGCTTGACCTCCTCGAACTTCGGCGGCGCTTTGGCGCGCTTGTCCTCGACCTTGATCACGTGCCAGCCGAACTCGGTTTTCACCGGTTCGGAAAACTGGCCCTTCTCCAGCTTGAAGGCAGCCTCGGAGAATGGCGGGACCATCTGTGTCTTGCCGAAATAGCCGAGGTCGCCGCCATTGGCCTTGCCGGACGGGTCTTCGCTCACTTCACCCGCGATCGTGTTGAAGTCCTCGCCCTTCTTCAGGCGCGCGATCACCGCCTTGATCTTGTCCTCGGCCGCCTTGCTCGCCTTTTCGTCGCCGGCGGCGGCGCGCACCAAAATATGGCGGGCGTGCACTTCCTGCTCGTCGCCCACCTGCTTGATGGCCTCTTCATAGACCTTGTGCATGGCGGCGTCTGTGAGCGCTTCCTTGGCGACCGATTGCATCAGTCCTTCCATCAGCGTTTTGCGGCGGTTGAACTCCATCTTGCGCTTGAAGTCGGCGGTGTCGCCGAGCTTCTTGGCCTCGGCCGCCTTCGCCACCAGGATCAGATCGGCCGAGATCTGTACCAGGTAATCCTGCTTGGCCTCCGGCGACATCGGCGGAATCTGGCCGGCTTCCTGCTCGGCGATGGCGAGATCGCTCTGGCGGATCTCGACGCCGTTGACCTTGGCCACCACCGGGTCCTTGGCGGCGTCCTGGGCATAGAGCGGGGCAGTCGAGGCGATCAGCAATGCCAGGCCGGCGGCAAGCATGGCGGTCCGGCGCGGCTTGATCGGCGGACCGGCGAGGGATGTGTTCATCATGACGTTGTCCTTGGGAATGGGTTTGGCCGCGAAATGCTGGGGCTGGCGCGGCCTTTTCGCCCAACAACCATGGCTTTGCAATGGCGGTGCGCCGGATAGTCTTAACGTCTGTGTGACTTTACGGTGTTTACGCCCGCGGCAAGCCGGCAATTGACATTAATCCGACCCCCTCCTATCTCATCGATAATCATGGCCGGTTGCGCTTTTGCGCGTCGAATTTGCCCGAAAAGTGCCGTATTTCCGGAGCGCCGGAAGCACCATCCGGCCGTGGTGGCGTGCTAGAGCATGATCCCGAATGCCAACGCCCCGGCATCGTTAAGGAGCTTCCCGTATGATCGGCGCCGTCGCCCGTAAGCTGTTTGGCTCCGCCAATGAAAGGCGGATTCGCAGCTATCAGCCGCGGGTTGCTGCCATCAACGCGCTGGAAAAAGAGATCGAGGCGCTCAGCGACGACGCGCTCAAAGCGCGCACCGCCGAGTTCAAAAAACAGATCGCCGACGGCGCCTCGCTCGACGACATTCTGGTGCCCGCCTTCGCCACCTGCCGCGAGGCGGCTAAGCGCACGCTCGGCCAGCGGCACTTCGACGTGCAGTTGATCGGCGGCATGATCCTGCACGAAGGCAAGATCGCCGAGATGAAGACCGGCGAAGGCAAGACGCTGGTGGCCACGCTCGCGGTCTATCTCAACGCGCTGTCCGGCCGCGGCGTGCACGTGGTCACGGTCAACGACTATCTCGCCAAGCGCGACGCCGAATGGATGGGGCAGATCTACAGCTTCCTCGGGCTGACCGTCGGCACCATCGTGCACGGGCTCGACGACGACCAGCGCAAGAAGGCCTACGACTGCGACGTCACCTACGGCACCAACAACGAACTCGGCTTCGACTATCTGCGCGACAACATGAAGTACCGGCTGGAGGACATGGTCCAGCGTGGACACATCTACGGCATCGTCGACGAAGTCGACTCGATCCTGGTCGACGAGGCGCGCACGCCGCTGATCATTTCCGGTCCGCTCGACGACCGCTCCGAATTCTACAACACCATCGACAGCTACATTCCGGCGCTCGACAAGACCGACTACGAGGTTGACGAGAAGCAGCGCACGGTGACGTTGACCGAAGCCGGCATGCAGAAGCTGGAAGACCGCCTGCGCGCGGCCGGCGAGCTCAAGGGCGAGTCGCTGTACGACGTCGAGAACGTCTCGGTCGTGCATCACGTCAATCAGGCGCTGCGCGCGCACAAGCTGTTCCAGCGCGACAAGGACTACATCGTGCGCAACGGCGAGGTCGTCATCATCGACGAGTTCACCGGCCGCATGATGCCGGGCCGGCGCTATTCGGAAGGGCTGCACCAGGCGCTCGAGGCCAAGGAGCATCAGCCGATCCAGCCGGAAAACCAGACGCTGGCCTCGATCACCTTCCAGAACTACTTTCGCATGTACGAGAAGCTCTCTGGCATGACCGGTACGGCGCTCACC
>JACQDO010000480.1 GCA_016201085.1 Hyphomicrobiales bacterium
CGCCAGCAAAAGGACAACGGCGGCAACCTGCAATTTGCACCGGCGCAGTATGTCGAATGCGACAAACATGGCGCTTGCTCCGATGAAGAGCGTTGTCCTCGGCAAAAGCCGCTTACCGCTTGGGAGCATCCGGACCCGGCACCGGCGCGATATCCGGCGGAGCAGGTTTCGGTTCGAGCGGATTCGGCTTCGGTGGCGCCGGCGGCGGCGCCGGCTTCGGGCGCACTTCCATGACGATGATGACAACGATGATCGCGACGATCACCAGCTTCACCAGGATGATCCAGAACGGAAGTGACCAGACGACTTCGACGACCACCACGAAGATGAGCAGAACCAGTGCAATGACTTTCAAGGCAATTTCAAACATGTTTGCCCCCGCTCATGGCACGATAGCGCGCGACCGAACCGCTATGACCGGCGATTTTGCCCGGCACCTGAAGGCGTACAAACCGTCGATGAATCAAGTTCGAATTTGCCGAGCCGAATCTATCCTAGGTTGCATATTCTGCCGAGCACAGGCATGAGTCAAGGGATGCAAAGCTACTTCGCACCGGCGCCAATTCTGGCGACCCCGCGTGCCTTGACCACCACCTTGATGGCGTTGTCGGTGTGGTTCTTGGCGTAACCGATGGCGGTCGGCAGATCCTCCAGCGCGAAAGTGTGCGTGTGGATCAGGCCGGCGTCGAACCGCTTCTGCCGCATCAAGGCCTCGGCGCGATGGGTTGAGCTCTTGCCCTCGCCGCGGATGCCGTAGAGGTAGATGTTGTTCTTCACCACATGCGCGATGTCGACCTTGACCTGCTCGTGCATGAAGGCGGCGAGACAGACCTTGCCGCCACGGTTGACCATGTGCACCGCGGTGTTGACCGCGTCGGGCGCGGCCGAGCATTCCACCGCGTAGTCGACGCCTTTGCCGCCGTTGAGTTTGAGCACTGCCTCGACCGCGTCGATATTCTTGACGTTGACGGTGTGGTCGGCGCCGAGCTTGCGCGCGATGGCAAGACGATTGTCGGCGATATCGACGGCGATCACCGGCTGCGCGCCGAGCGCTTTCGCCACCGCCGCCACCAACAGGCCGATCGGACCAAGCCCGATCACCGTCACGCTTTCGCCGGCCACCAGGCCGCCGAGTTCGGTCAGCGCATACATGGCGGTGCCGGCGGTGACGACGAGCGCGCCGACTTCGTCCGGCATGTCGTCGGGGATGCGCGCCAACGTGTTGATGTGGTTGACCTGGTATTCGCAGAAGCCGCCGTCGGTGGTGAAGCCGTTGGCGCGATGGCCCTTGTCGTGCGCACCGTAATTCATGCCGTAGTTGTGACATGAGGTGTACATGCCCTGGCGGCAGCGCTTGCACTGTCCGCAACCGGCGTGAATCTCGCAGGCCACGCGCTCGCCGATCTTGAATTCGTCGACGCCGGGGCCGAGCGCGACCACGGTGCCCATGTATTCATGACCCGGTGTCCAGTTCTTGTTGAACGGCAGGCCGCCTTCGATCAATGCTGGCGGACCGTAATAGATATTGTCGAGATCGGTCGCGCAGATCGCCACGGCGTCGATACGGATCAGCACCTCGGATTTGTTCGGCGCCGGCACGGGTTTATGCTTAAGGATGAGTTGACCCGGATCGCCCAGCACCCAGGCCAGCATGCTGGCCGGAATTGCGTAGCGCTTGTCCGTAGTTACCGCGATAGGAGCGAGCATGATGGGCCTCATTAAGCCGGTTAATAGTGCGGCGCGAAACTGCGACACTATTGACCGACAGTTTTCGCCACGGCGTTCCGTGGCCTTGATGTAAATCAAGGTTATTGCAGAAAGATTCGGGCGATGTTGGCCTGTCTTTCGCGCTGGGTCCGGTATTTCCGGACTTCGGCAGGCGAAAACCTCGCGCCACTGCGCGTGTCAATGGCTGAAGCGGTGACATCCGTTTCGTTCCGTAATTTCGCCGACACATCCAACAGGTGGAGAAGACGTGATGAAAAGATTGTGGAGCTTACTGGCGGCGTCCGTGCTGCTGGGCGCCCTCGGTCAAGGGCCTGCGAATGCGGCCGACCAGCCGAACAAGATCAAAGTCGGCATCCTGCTCCCCCTCACCGGAACCTTCGCCGCCGTGGCGGAGACCCAGAAGCAGGGCGCGCTGCTCGCGGTCGACGTCGTCAACAAGCGCGGCGGCCTCAACATGCCGTGGGGCAAGGTGCAGGTGGAAGGCGTGGTCGACGACGACGAAGCCAAGCTCGACGTCGGCGTGCGCCGTTATCGTTACATGATGTCGGAAGGCGTCAAGGGCGTCGGCGGCCAGACCTGGGCGCCGCTCGCTTACGCGCTCAACGCCATCGTCTCGAAAGAGCCGATGCCCTACTTCCCGGTCTGCGTGATGGCGAAGGAAGCCTTCCTCAAGGGCAAGCTCGCCGATTCGACTTTCGCCGCCGCCTACAGCCCGTGGACGGTCGGCTACATGGCCGGCCAGGCCGCCATCAAGACGCTCGGCAAAAAGAAAGTGTTCTTCCTCGCCCGCAGCGACAGCTGGGGCTGGGACATGGAAGCCGGCGTGAAGGATGCGATCAAGGAATACGGCGGCGAGCTGGTCGGTCGCGACGAAGTGTCGCTCGGCACCGGCGACTTCACCACCGTTCTACAGAAGGTGAAAGCGGCCAAGCCCGACGTGTTCATCGCGGCGCAATTCGCGGCCGACTCGGTGGCGCTGCTCAAGCAGGTCTCGCAGATGGGTCTCGGCAAGGAGATGACCATCTTCAATGCCTTCATCACCAACGTGGTGGCCAAGGGCTTGCCGCCGGAAGCGTTGCAGGGCGTCTACGCCATGCATTACTTCTACTATGACCTCAGCGGCTTCGCGGACAAAGAAGTGGCCAAGAGCGCCGCGGACTTCACCGCGCTGTTCCAGGCGAAATACGGCAACCCGCCGGACGCCTACGCCACCATCGCCTACGTCGCCTATTCGGAAATGTTCCGCGGCTTCGAGGCGGCCAAGTCGTTCGACGCCAAAGCGGTGTCGGCCGCGCTGCTGGCCAATGGCGGCAAGTTCGACAGCGTCAAGGGCCCGGCCAACTGGCGTGAGGACCATTCGGCGGTCTACAAGTACGCCGCCTGGCTGGTGAAGGGCAAAGGTCCCGGCGAACAGAAGAACCCCTGGGATCTGTTCTCGGTGGTCGGCGCCGTCGGCGGCGACGCCGTGCTGCCGAAGCTCAAGGAACTCGGCTACTGAATGCTAAGACGGGCGATGGCCGTCGCCTCGCCCGCCTGAACGATCTGACGGATGCCCCGGCGCATTTCGATATGCGCCGGGGTTACAATTCGAGAAGGAAGAGCGCGTGAACACGGCGGCTGCCGAAATCATCAGGACGGAAAGCATCACCAAGCGGTTCGGTCCGATGGTGGCGGTCGACAAGGTCAATTATTTGCTGCGCGAGAACGAGGTCGCCGGCATCATCGGCTCGAACGGCGCCGGCAAGACCACGTTCTTCAACCTGCTCACCGGTTATTACCCGCCCGAGGAAGGGCGCATCCATTATCGCGGCGAGGACATCACCCGTAAGACGGCGCAGCAGCGCGTCGCGCGCGGATTGATGCGCACCTTCCAGCTCACCGCCGCCTTCGACAATCTCAGCGTGGTCGACAATCTGGTGCTGTCGTATTTCCGCGCGCACGAGAAACCGACGCTGCTGCACCTGCTGTTCAACACCTGCCGGGCCCAGCGCAACAAGCCGAAAGTCGTCGAGTCGCTGGAGACCTTCGATCTCGCCGACAAGCGCGACCGCCTGGTCAAGAATCTGAGCCTGGGCGAGAAGCGCCGGCTGGAGATCGCCATGGCGGTTCTGGCCGAGCCCAAGGTGCTGCTGCTCGACGAGCCGCTGGCCGGGCTGTCCGAATCCGAAATCCAGGGGGTGCTGAACGTGCTGCGCCAGCGCGTCGGCCGCCAGACCATCCTGATCGTCGAGCACAAGATTTCGCACGTGCAGGAGTTCCTGCAACGGCTGACCGTGATGCACGAAGGCCGCGTGATCGCCGACGGCCCGTGCGAGGAAACGCTGCGTCATCCGGAGGTGCGCAGAAGCTATTGGCAGATCGAAACGCCGGCCGAGGCGGGTGGAGCGACGGCGTCATGAGCGCGAACGGCAATCTCCTCGAAGTGACCGGGCTGAACGTCGCCTATGGCGAGTCGAAAGTGCTGTTCGACGTCGGCATCACGGTGAAACCGAACCAGGTGGTCGCCTGCGTCGGCCGCAACGGCGCCGGCAAGTCGACGATGCTCAAGACCATTGCCGGCTTCATCAAGCCGAGCTCCGGCACCGTCACCGCCGATGGTGCGGACCTGGTGGGGCTGACCGCCTATGTCGTGGCCGGCATGGGCATCAAATACATCCCGCAGGACAAGAAGGTGTTTTCCGACCTGACGGTGCGGGAGAACCTCGAGCTCGGCAGCTATGCCAGCAAGGATTACGCGTGGGACAAGGTCTACGACTATTTCCCGAAGCTGAAGATATTGCTGGACCGCAAGGCCGGGTATCTGTCCGGCGGCGAGCGGCAGATGCTGATGGTCGGCCGCGCCCTTCTCGGCAAGCCGAAGCTGCTGCTGGTTGACGAGCCGACCGAAGGCCTGGCACCGAGCATCGTGTCGCATCTCAAGGATGTGTTCCGCGAAGTCAGCAAGACCACCGCGCTGGTGATCGTCGAGCAGAACCTGCCGATGATCTGCGCCATCGCCGACAAGATCTACGCCCTGAGCGAAGGACGCATCATGGCCGAGATCGCCGAGCGCGATCAGATCAAGCCGGAAGTCTGCGAGAAATATCTCTAGAGGATCTTGGAAGGACAAATGCAATGAACCTCGTGAGATGGTGGTCGGGACTGGTGGTGGCCTTCGTGCTGCTTGCCATCCTGCGGATCTATCTGCCGCTGCCTTTCGCCATCGAGATCATCATCTTCTCGATCTATACGCTGGGCTGCAGCTTCCTGCTCGGGCGTGTCGGCTTCATCTCGTTCGGCCAGCCGGCCTATCTGGCGATCGGCGCCTACGCCACCGCATTCTATCTGTTTTACTTCGGCACCAATCCCTATATCGGCCTCTTGGTCGGCATCGTCGTCGGTTTTGTCGGCGCGCTCGCGGTCGGCCCGCTGCTGGTGCGGCTGCGCGGCGACTATTTCGCGCTGGTCAATCTCGCGCTGGCGGTGATCATCTATTACCTGATGCAGAAGGTGCTGGCCGACATCACGCACGGCGACAACGGGCTGTGGTACTTGACCAACATGACGTCGACGCCGGTCTTGGACCTGACGCGGCCCGACCAGTTCTTCATCTTCGCCTTCATCGTCGCCTTCGCGGTCTGGGCGTTCTTCAAATATCTC
>JACQDO010000481.1 GCA_016201085.1 Hyphomicrobiales bacterium
CGCGCTCGCCATCGCGGCGCTGGCCTATCGCTTCGCGCGCCATCACGCGCGCGACCCGCGCTTTACCTTCGGCACCGGCAAAGTGGGCGAACTGGCGGCGTTCACCAGCGCCATCATCCTCGCCATGATTGCGCTGGCGATCGGCTACGAGGCGGCGATGCGTTTGGTCGCACCAGTGCCGATCGACTTCGAGCCGGCGACCTGGCTGGCAGTGGTAGGGCTCGCGGTTAATCTCGCCAGCGCCTGGCTGCTGTTCGACGAGGATCATGCGCACGCGCATGCGCATCACGATCACGATGACGATCACGATCACGACCATCACCACGCGCACGATTCCAACCTGCGCGCGGCTTACGTCCACGTGCTGGCCGACGCCTTGACCTCGGTGCTGGCGATCGTCGCACTGCTGGCCGGGCGTTTCTACGGCTGGGTCTGGATGGACCCGGCGATGGCGCTGGTCGGCGTCTGCGTGATCCTGAGCTGGTCGGTCGGGCTCACGCGCACCGCCGGCACGGTGCTGCTCGACATGGTGCCGGACCGGCGGCTCGCCGGCCACATCCGCAAGCGGCTGGAGGTCGACGGCGACCGCGTCAGCGACTTGCATCTGTGGCGGCTCGGCCCCGGCCATGCCGGCGTGATCGCCTCGGTGGTGTCCGACCGCCCGCAGCCGCCGGCCGAATACAAGCGCCGGCTGGAGGACATTGCCGGCCTGTCGCATATCACCGTCGAGGTGCATCATTGCGCCGGTCCCGAGCACGAGGCGGTGTAAGCCGTAGCCCGGATGGAGCGAAGCGAAATCCGGGGGGCGGCATCGTCAAACAATCCCGGATTACGCTGACGCTTCATCCGGGCTACGGGCTCGGAGTCGAAATGGGGAAGCACAACGCCCGCGAGTGCGCTAGAATAAACGCCAGCAAGAGCGGCAGAATGGACGACACTACCAAACCGCATGAGGCGGCGGACAATGCTGCGGGCGAAAAGCCCGGCCGGTTGGTCTGGCTGCACCAGCGCGCGCGAAACGCGCTTCCAACTCCGCCCGAATGGATTGACGCGGCGACCCGCGTTGTCGCGACGCGACTGAAGCGTCCACCGATCGAGCCTGGAGATCGCGCCTATAAGATCGCGCGGTGGATCGTCTGGATCGCGCTCGGGCTCTATACGGCAGTCGTCATGGTCTGTATGGCGCGCGTGCTGGGCGCGATGTTTGTTGGCTCGGCGGACGATATTAACAAGCTGCTGCTGGCACTTGGCGGCGTCGTCGCCGGTCCGTTCCTGGTCTGGCGCACGTTCATCGCTCACCAACAGACAGGCATCGCACGGGAGGGGCACTACACGTCGCTGTTTACCAAGGCAGTCGAACAACTCGGCGCAACACGTGAAGTAAAGACTTATCAGGAAATTGACGACGGCTCAGGTCAGAAAAAACGCGAACCGATTACCACGACCGAGCCAAACCTTGAAGTTCGTCTGGGTGCGATCTACGCCCTCGATCGCATCGCTCGCGACTCCGAGCGAGACCACGTGCCTATTTTGGAGGTTCTCTGCGCCTACATTCGTAATCAGCAAAATTGCGGAACTCCCTTGCCGTTCCCAGGTCTAGAATCGGGCAAGCTTGCTGAATGGCTACAAGCCGCTAAACCAAGAGTGGACGTGCAAGCGGCTATCACTTCCATTGGGCAACGATCTAAAGAACGCATAGAATATGAAAGAAAGCAGCGATTTTCGTTGAACTTAGCCGACGCGAATCTTCAAGGCATCATTATGGAGGGGCTAGATTTTTCAGGTACGCGCTTCACAGGAAGCAGCTTGGATGCATCCGTGTTAGCGGGCGCTCGACTTAGTGGCGCGTGGTTCGTTGCTGCAAATCTACGTGGCGCGCAATTTGCGGGCGCGAGTCTGGATCACGCGCGGTTTTCAGCTGCAGTGCTTGAGCATTCCAATTTTAACGATTGCGATTTAAGCGATGCTTCTTTCGCCAATGCGCATCTTCCGGGTGTGACTTTCACTGGCGCAAAACTCGAAAACACAGTGTTTGACCAGGCAGATATATCTCGCGCCAACTTTTCAAGATCGAAATTGCATAACGCCAGTTTTAGTCACGTGCGTATTGATATTTCGTTCAACCAGATTGTTAGGCCCAATTTCGCGGACGCCGATTTTGGAACTTGGAAGAAAGATAGCTCACGTTTTGCCGGTACACAGCTCTTCGAAATAGACTTCAGCCGTAGTGTAGGGCTGACTAGTGCTGACTTTGTCGCGTCATTTGGAGATGCAACAACGAGGCTTCCGCCGGGAGTGGCGTCGCCGGACACCTGGTCAAAGGAGGCGCTGGACCCGTATCAACGAATTGATTTGGTTTACCGGAAGGTCAAACAATAGCGCTAACGCTTGATCCGCAGGACTTTGTTGCTATGCAAAATGCTACTCTGCTATAGGCGGGCATAAGCGAGGTTATTTGTATGTCCGTCGACGCCGCCACCGTCCGCCGCATCGCGCATCTCGCCCGCATCGCGGTCGAGGAGGGCGAGGTCGAGCATTTGCAGGGCGAGCTCAACGCCATGCTCGCTTTCGTCGAGCAGCTCTCCGAGGTGAACGTCGAGGGCGTCGAGCCGATGACCTCGGTGACGCCGATGGCGATGAAGAAGCGGCACGACGTGGTGACCGACGGCGAAAACGCCGACGGCGTGCTCAAGAACGCGCCCGAGCGCGCGGACAATTTCTTCCTCGTTCCCAAAGTGGTGGAATGATGTGCATCGCCTGCGAATTGCAGATGTTCTTCGCGCTGGAAGACCTGCCGCCCTCGACCGGCACGGCCTCGCATGTCGATACGCGCGCGGACGCTGCGTCGCGCTTTGCCTGCGACACGCCCGCCGACGCGGAACCGCCGGTTACGCAACCCGTTGTGGATGAGCGCAAACCGTGAGTGAACTGACTGCGCTTACATTGGCCGCCGCGCGCGACGGGCTGAAGAAGGAGGACTTCTCCGCCGTCGAACTGGCCGACGCGCATCTCGCGGCAATCGAA
>JACQDO010000482.1 GCA_016201085.1 Hyphomicrobiales bacterium
CCGGCGCGCGCGTCCACCTCAGACCTCCCGCGTCTCGAAATCGATGCGCGGATCGATCCACGTGTAAGTCAGATCGGACAGCAGGTTCACCGCCACGCCGATGAGCGAGAAGATGAACAGCGTGGCGAACACCACCGGGTAGTCGCGGTTGAGCACGCTTTCGAAGCCGAGCAGGCCAAGCCCGTCGAGCGAGAAGATGGTTTCGATCAGCAGCGAGCCGGTGAAGAAGGCATGCACGAAGGCGCCGGGAAAGCCGGCGATCACGATCAGCATGGCGTTGCGGAACACATGGCCATAGAGCACCTGGCGCGTGGTGCAGCCCTTGGCGCGCGCGGTCAGCACATATTGCTTGCGGATTTCATCGAGGAACGAGTTCTTGGTCAGCAGCGTCATGGTGGCGAAGGCCGATAGCCCCATCGACACGATCGGCAGCACCATGTGCCAGATGAGATCGGGAATCTTCTGCCACCACGGCAATTGCGACCAATTCTCGGAAAACAAGCCGCGCAAAGGGAACCAGTCGAAGAACGAGCCGCCGGCGAACAGGATGATCAGCAGGATCGCAAACAGGAAGCCGGGAATGGCGTAGCCGATGATGATCAGGCCCGAGGTCCAGGTATCGAACGGCGAGCCATCCTCCACCGCCTTGCGGATGCCGAGCGGAATCGAAATGAGATAGGTCAGCAGCGTCAGCGTTATGCCGAGCGACATCGACACCGGCAGCTTCTCCTTGATCAGTTGCAGCACGCCGACGTCGCGGAAGTAGCTCTTGCCGAAATCGAAGCGGATGTAATTCCACAGCATCAGGCCGAAGCGCTTATAGGCCGGCTTGTCGAAGCCGAACTGCTTTTCCAGCTTCTTGATGAATTCCGGATCAAGACCCTGCGCGCCGCGATATTTGGAATTGACGGCGTCCACTTGACTGCCGCCTTGCGCCAGGCCGCGGCTGCCGAAGTCGCCGCCGGCCGAGCCGGAAATGCGCGAGGTCGCGCCGGTGTCGCTGCCGGTGAGCTTGGCGATCACCTGCTCGACCGGGCCGCCGGGCGCGAACTGCACCACCACGAAGGCCACCAGCATGATGCCGAACATGGTCGGGATCATGAACAGGATGCGGCGGATGATATAGGCGGTCATGGGTCTCTCAGTATGTCATTCCGGGGCGCGGGCAAAGCCCGCCAACCCGGAATCCAGATGAATAGCAAAGCCCGTGTCTGTTTCTGGATTCCGGGTTCGCACCTTCGGTGCGCCCCGGAATGACCATGGAAAAGCATTGCCTAGCCCTTCTGTTCCAGCTTGGCCGCCTTGTCGCGATCGGTCCACCAGGTGTCCGGAATGCCGCGGAAATAGCGCGGCTGGGCGGCCGGACGGGCGAACACGTCCCAAAAAGCGATCCAGTGCGACGCTTTGTACCAATGCGGGATCCAATAGCGTCCGGCGCGGATGACGCGGTCGAGCGCCCGGCAGGCGGTGGTGAGCTCGGCGCGCGTCTTGGCCGCGATGATGATGTCGACCAGCGCGTCGACCACCGGATCGGCGATGCCGGCACGATTCTGCGAGCCCTTGATGGCCGCCGCCTGCGAGGTGAAATAAGTGCGCAGCGAATCGCCCGGCGTCGCGGAAAAACTGAGGCGCTCCACCGTGATGTCGAAATCGAAGTCATCGACGCGCTTGCGGTACTGCACCGGGTCGACCACCCGCAAGGTGGCGTCGAGGCCGAGCGTACCGAGATTCTTGATGTAGGACATATGGTGCGGCGTGAAGGTCGGCTCGTCGATCAGGAACTCGATGCTGATCGGCGCGCCGTTCGGCATTACGCGCTTGCCGCCCTTGAGCACAAAGCCGGCCTCGCCGAGCAATTGATTGGCGTGCCGCAGCGGGCGGCGGTCCTGCCCGGAGCCATCGGTGATCGGCGGCACATAGGGTTCGCCGAACGCTTCGTCCGGCATCTTGCCGCGGAACGGCTCCAGCAAGGCCAGCTCGGCGGCGTCGGGCATGCCCTTGGCCATCAGCGGCGAATTCTGAAACACCGAATGGGTGCGGTCGTAGGAACCGTACATGATGTTCTTGTTGGTCCATTCGAAATCGAAGGCGTCGATCAGCGCCTCGCGCAGGCGGCGGTCCTTGAATTTCTCGCGCCGCAAATTCATGAACCAGCCCTGCGCGCCGGACGGCGTGTCGTCCGGCAGCACCGCGCGCTTGACGCGTCCGTCCTTGAAGGCCGGGAAGTCGTAGCGCGTCGCCCAGGTGCGCGAGGTGAACTCCTCGCGGAACAGATAATTCTTGGCGGTGAAGCCGACGAAGCCCACCTCGCGGTCGCGGTAATATTCGTAGCGCACCGTATCGAAATTGTTCTGCCCGCGCGACACCGGCAAATCGGCGCCCCACCAGTCCTTCACCCGTTCGAATTCGATGAAATGCCCGACGTCGAGGCGGCCGACCTTGTAGGCGCCGCTGCCGAGCGGAATCTCCAGCGTCGACTGATCGAATGGCTGTTTCGCATAATAGGCCTTGGAGAAGATCGGCAGCCCGGCCACGAACAGCGGCACGTCGCGGCCGCGTTTGGCGGCAAAGCGCGCCACCACGCTGCGCTCGTCGACGGCTTCCGCGCCGCTGAAGTCGCGCAACTGCTGCGTGATGATGGGATGGCCCTTCTCCTTCAGCGTCGCCAGCGACCAGGCCACGTCGTGCGCGGTAAGCGGCATGCCGTCGTGAAATTTCGCCTCCGGCCGCAAGGTGAAGCGGTAGGTCAAGCCGTCGTCGGAAATCTGCACGCTCTGCGCCGCCAGCCCATACATCGCGTCCGGCTCGTCGCCCGAGCGCGCCATCAGCGCGGCGAAGGTGAAATCCATCCCGAAGGCGCCCTCGCCCTTGAGGATGTAGCTGTTGAGCGAATTGAAGGTGAGGAACGAGCCGTTATAGCCGCGGCTGCTGATGTTCTCCGAGTACACGCCGCCTTTCGGCGCGTTCGGATTGACGTAACTGAAATGCTGAAAATCCGCCGGGTAGTTCAGATCGCCGAAAGCCGACATGCCGTGGCGCGCGGTGGTTTGGGCTTGCGCCGGCGAATTGAATTTCGCCGCGGCAAGCGCACCTGCGGATAAAGCAAGCACGCTGCGCCGAGTGAGCCCGTCTTCCCCTCTCCCCTTGTGGGAGAGGGTGGCGAGCGCCGAGCCTGCGAGGCGCGAGCCGGGTGAGGGGCCAGTCTTTAAAATGATTCATGATCCTTCTGGCAGCTCCGACCCCTCACCCGCATCGCTCGCTATGCTCGCTCGGCACCCTCTCCCACAAGGGGAGATGGAAAAAGAAGATCACGACCTCTGCGGCACCTTGGCCGCTCTGTCCGCGTCCCACCACCAGACGGTCGGGAACGCCGAGTTGCCGTATTTCGGCATAATCTCCGGGCGGCCGAAGCGGTCCCAGCGCGCCGTGCGCACCTTGCCGTAGGTCCATTGCGGCACCACGTAGAAATTCCACAGCAGCACGCGGTCGAGCGCCTTGGTGGCGGCGACCAGGTCGGCGCGGTCCTTGGTGAAGATCACGCGCTCGATCAGCGTATCGATCGCCGGGTTCTTGATGCCGACCAGATTGCGCGAGCCGGGCTGATCGGCGGCGGCCGAACTCCAGAAGCCGCGCTGCTCGTTGCCGGGCGACAGCGATTGCCCCCAGGACGCGACGACGATGTCGTAATCCCACTGCCGCAGCCGGTTCTCGTATTGCGCGGCATCCACCACGCGGGTGTTCACCGTCATGCCGACGCGCTCGAGCGAGGGCTTGTAGAACAGCACGAAGCGCTCGGTCGCCGGATCGTCCACCAGGAACTCGACGCCGAACGGTTCGCCGGTCTTGGCATTAACCAGTCTGGTGTTGCGGATCTCGTAGCCGGCGTCGCGGAAC
>JACQDO010000483.1 GCA_016201085.1 Hyphomicrobiales bacterium
GCGGGAGAGGGTGCCCGAGCGGAGGCGAAGCCGAGCGATGGCGGGTGAGGGGTCGGAGTCTCGCAAGGCACTGACCCCTCACCCGGCTCGTGCCCGCTATCGCTCCGCACTCGCCACCCTCTCCCGCAAGGGGAGAGGGGAAGAGCGATTGCCGCGCGCTCTCGCCCCGCTAATTCCTATCTTCCTTGCCTTCCAGTTCCTTGGCGCGCGCCTCGGTCATACTGCGCATGCATTCGCCCGCTTCGATGCGCGCGATGGTGCCCTCGCCCAGCCCGTAATACAGACAATTGGCGTCGCGGTACTGGATCCACAGCCGCTGCGCGATGAGCAATTGCTCGCGCTGCTTCGGCGCGCCGGCGTTGCGCATGCGCTGGTAGGCGATGGTCATGCGCTTGTCCCAATAGGCCGTCTTGGCCTTGAGACACTCGACCATCTCGTAGGTGCTGCCGTCGCAAGTGGCGTCGGGATCGCCCGGCTCGCCGGCGTAAGCGGCGGTGGTCGATGCAATAGCGATGGCGAGGATCAGAATCGGTCGCAAGCGAGCCACCCTCCGCTGTCATCGTCCGCGAAAGCGGACGATCCAGTAGCCCCGGTGTCGCGACAGGGCATGGCGGACATCTTAATCGCAGGGAGTACTGGCTGCCCCGCTTTCGCGGGGCATAACAGCCTCTACTAATTCTTGCTCTTGTCCACCAGCGCGCGCTGCTTGATCCACGGCATCATCTCGCGCAGCTTGGCGCCGATCTGCTCGGCCGGATGCTCGGCCAGCTTGGCGCGGGTGGCCTTGAACGAGGTCTGGTTGACCTTGTTCTCCAGCATCCAGTCGCGGGTGAAGCGGCCGGACTGGATGTCGGCGAGGATGCGCTTCATCTCGGCGCGCGTTTCCGGCGTGATCACGCGCGGGCCGGAGACGTATTCGCCGTACTCCGCGGGGTGCGACACCGAGTAGTTCATATTGGAGATGCCGCCTTCATAGATCAGGTCGACGATCAGCTTCATCTCGTGGATGCATTCGAAATAGGCCATCTCGGGCGCGTAGCCGGCCTCGCACAGCGTATCGAAGCCCGCTTTCATCAGCTCGACCACGCCGCCGCACAGCACGGCCTGCTCGCCGAACAGGTCGGTCTCGCATTCTTCCTTGAACGTGGTCTCGATGATGCCGGCGCGGCCGCCGCCGATGGCAGAGGCATAGCTGAGGCCGAGATCGTGGGCGTTGCCGGAGGCGTCCTTGTGGATCGCCAGCAGGCAGGGCACGCCGGCGCCGCGCTGATATTCCGAGCGTACGGTGTGGCCGGGGCCTTTCGGCGCGATCATCAGCACGTCGAGGTCGGGCCTAGGCTCGATCAGGTTGAAATGCACGTTGAGGCCGTGCGCGAACATCAGCGCCGCGCCGTTCTTCATATTGGCGTGCAGATGATCCTTATAAATGTCCCCCTGCAATTCGTCGGGGGTGAGCATCATCATGACGTCGGCCCATTTGGCGGCGTCCGCCACCTCCATGACCTTGAACTTCTCGCCCTCCGCCTTTTTCACGCCGCCGGAGGACTTGCGCAGCGCCACCGCCACCTCCTTGACGCCGCTGTCGCGCAGATTGAGCGCATGGGCGTGGCCCTGGCTGCCGTAGCCGATGATGGCGACCTTCTTGCCCTTGATCAGGTTCAGGTCGGCGTCGCGGTCGTAGTAAATACGCATGGTACGTGATCCTTCGTTCGGCCAATGTTCGCTTGTGATGTCGGCAGCATTCCCCGCCGCGCAGCTTCTAGGTCGCCCGCGCGGCGGGAGCAAGTCCTCGCCGCACGGTTTCCTTATTTCCCGTCCCGCTTGCGCTGGATCTGGCGCCGGCCGGCATAGAGCAGCACAAAACCGGCCGCCACCAGCCCGTATTTGATGGTCTCCGGCATTTGCGAGCCCTGCTCGAAGCAGTAACCGCCCTGGTTGGAGAAACCGACGGAAAAACAGCGCTGGCCCTGCATGGTCTGGGGCGAGATCAGCACGCCCATGACCAGCAGGGGGATGGCGAGGATGGTCAGGGCCATCGGCTCACATCCCCTCCGGGCCGCGCACGATGGCCGCGATGCCGGTGCGCGCCACCTCGACCAAGCCTAGTGGAAGCATATCAGGCAGCCTTGGCCACATAGCGCTTGACCTTGATGGTTTTCGCCCGCTTGCGGATTTGTGCCACATCATAAGCAACCTGCATTCGCAACAAGTGATCGACGTCCGGACCAAACGCCTTTTGAATACGCAACGCCATCTCTGCCGTCAGCGCCGCCTTACCGTTGACGAGATCGGACAAAGTTGCCCGACGCACGCCGAGAATGCTTGCCGCCTTGGCAATGGTAAGGCCAAGCGGCTCAAGGATACCGCTCGCGATGATGCGGCCGACATGAGGTGGGTTCTTCATAGGCATGATCAATTCCCGTGATAGTCTTCAAGATCGATGTCTCTGATTTCTTCCGCGTCCACGCGAAACGTCAACCGATAGTTTCCGGTCACCCAAACACTCCATTCTCCGACCCGGTCGCCTTTCAACGGATGCAATTTCCAGCCGGGAAATAGCGCTATCTGCTCGACATGCCGCGCCTGTTCGATGGCGTGCAGGATTTCTTCCAGCTTCGCCACCAGATCGTCGCGAATCCCGCGACGAGAACCGGTCTGATAAAGCCGCTTGAGTGCTTTGTGGCGGAAGCTTCTGATCCGCATGTCAAAACGTACGGCAATACCGTACGAATGTCAAATAATTTTCACATCCCCTCCGGGCCGCGCACGATGGCGGCGATGCCGGTGCGCGCCACCTCGACCAGGCCAACGGGCAACATCAACGCCACAAATTGCTCGATCTTGTCACTGTTGCCGGTGATCTCGAACACGAAGCTCTCGGTGGTGGCGTCGATCACGCGGGCGCGGAAGGCATCCGCCAGCCGCAGCGCCTCGACCCGGTTCTCGCCCTTGCCGCGCACCTTGACCATGGCCAGCTCGCGCTCGATCGAGCGCCCGGACAGCGTCATGTCGACCACGCGGTGCACCGGCACCAGGCGGTCGAGCTGGTTCTTGATCTGCTCGATCACCATCGGCGTGCCGGTGGTCACCAGCGTGATCAGCGAGAGATGCGCCTGATGCTCGGTCTCCGACACTGTCAGCGACTCGATATTGTAACCGCGGCCGGAGAACAGGCCGATCACCCGCGCCAGCACGCCGGGCTCGTTGTCGACCAGCACCGACAGCGTGTGGGTCACATCGCGCTGCGCGATCGGCGCCGCAGGATAGTGGCTTGTCGTCGATGGGGGAGCGTTCATTAGACCATCACCTTGCCTGCTTCGGTGATCGCGCTGTCGAGTGTTTCAGCCGCGTCGCCGAGGATCATTTCATTATGCGCGCGTCCCGACGGGATCATCGGGAAGCAGTTCTCCTTCGGGTCGACCACGCAATCGAACAGCACCGGCTTGTCGACGTCGATCATCTCTTTGATGGCATGATCGAGATCGCCCGGTTTGCTGCAGCGGATGCCGACGGCATGCATGGCGTCGGCCAGCTTGACGAAATCCGGCAGCGCCTCGGAATAGCTCTCCGAATAGCGCCCGCCGTGCAGCAGTTCCTGCCACTGCCGCACCATGCCCATGTACTTGTTGTTGAGGATGAAGATCTTGATCGGCAGCCGGTACTGCACCGCGGTCGAGAGCTCCTGCATCGTCATCTGCACCGAGGCCTCGCCGGCGATGTCGATGACCAGCGATTTCGGATGCGCCAGTTGCACGCCAACCGAGGCCGGCAGGCCGTAGCCCATAGTGCCTAAGCCCCCGGAGGTCATCCAGCGGTTCGGCTCCTGGAAGCCGTAGAATTGCGCCGCCCACATCTGGTGCTGGCCGACTTCCGTCGTGATGTAGGTGTCGCGATTCTTGGTCGCCTCGTACAGCCGCTGGATGGCGTATTGCGGCTTGATCACCTCGCTGGAATGACGGTAAGCGAGCGACTTGCGGCCGCGCCACTTGTCGATCTGCTTCCACCAGTCGCCCAACGTCTTTTTGTCGGGATGGATGGCGCCGGTGCGCCACAGCCGCACCATGTCCTCCAGCACATGCGCGCAGTCGCCGACGATCGGCACATCGACCTTGACGTTCTTGTTGATCGAGGACGGGTCGATGTCCACATGGATTTTCCTCGAGCCGGGCGAGAAGGCGTCGAGCCGGCCGGTGATGCGGTCGTCGAAGCGCGCGCCGATGCAGATCATGACGTCGCAATCGTGCATCGCCATGTTGGCTTCCAGCGTGCCGTGCATGCCGAGCATGCCCATCCACTGCGGATCGGCGGACGGAAACGCGCCAAGGCCCATCAGCGTCGAGGTGATCGGAAAGCCGGTGAGTTTGACCAGCTCGCGCAGCAGGTCGCTCGCCGCCTTGCCGGAATTGACCACGCCGCCGCCGGTGTAGAACAGCGGGCGCTTGGC
Source organism: Hyphomicrobiales bacterium (assembly GCA_016201085.1). Lineage (GTDB taxonomy): Bacteria > Pseudomonadota > Alphaproteobacteria > Rhizobiales > Xanthobacteraceae > Pseudolabrys. The sequence goes on from JACQDO010000483.1 coordinate 4,445, forward strand.
ATGCGCCATCAGTTCGATCGCCTGCTTGATCTTCTCCAGGTCGCCTTTGACCTTGGGCTTGTAGCCGGTGTGTGGAAAATCCTTCGGCTTGGAATAGACGCCCTTGGCGAATTGGATGTCCTTCGGGATATCGACCACCACCGGACACGGCCGGCCGGTCGAGGCGATATGGAACGCCTCGTGCAGCATGCGCGGCAGATCCTCGATGCGCTTGACCAGGTAATTATACTTGGTGCACGGCCTTGTGATGCCGACGGTGTCGGCTTCCTGGAAGGCGTCGTTGCCGATCAGATGGGTCGGCACCTGGCCGGTGATGCAGACGAGCGGGACCGAGTCGCACAGCGCATCGGCCAGGCCGGTCACCGCATTGGTGGCGCCGGGACCGGAGGTGACCAGGATGCAACCGACTTTGCCGGTGGAGCGCGCATAACCTTCCGCCGCGTGCACGGCGCCCTGCTCGTGCCGCACCAGGATGTGCTGCACCTGATTCTGCGCGAAGATGGCGTCGTAGATCGGCAGTACCGCGCCGCCCGGATAACCGAACAGATGCTGCACGCCCTGATCGGCCATCGCCTGGATCACCATTTCGGCGCCGGTCATTTCCCGTGTCATGGTCGTCATCCTTCTTGGCGCATGATCTCTTCCGAAAACCGGTTCCCACTTTTCGGGATCATGCGCGCTGTCCTCGGTCCTTTATCGCGCAATAAAAAAGGCCCGTAACGGGCCATGTCCGGACGCTCCCCTCGGCTGGCCTGCTCAAGGCCGCCCAGGCTGCGCCCGAACCGGTACGACTACCCGCACTAGGATCCTTTGGGTAATTTTATTGCGCAACATCGTGTCTACCCGTACTTTCGTTGCGCGGGTTATAGGAGGCCCAAAAGACTGGGTCAAGTGGATTTTGCCTGCAAATTTGCAGGGGAGAGGCCGGAAAGCCGGCTTTGGGGCCTCCAGACCGCTCGAACCAGGCCGATATAGCAATGCCGGCGCGGAGGGACCATCCCTGCGCGCCGGCCATTCAAACAGCCAATTGGGCTTGCCGCGAAACGTCCTTACGGCCGGTAGACGCCGGCGCAGACCACTGTCGGATTGACGGTTTCGCAGTACATGTCCTTGACCTGGATTTTCTTGGTCGCCGGATTGACGAATTTGAAGTCGTACCAGAACGAAGCCTGCTTCTGCCCGTTCTCGACCAGGCCCTTGGCGAAGTATTTTCCATCGACGTCCTGCTCTTCGATCATATTCCTGCCGATGAGCTTCGGATTGGTGGCGTGGGCCATCGTGACGCCGTCGAAACCCTGCACGACGACGTAGATTTCGCCGTCGACGTATTTGCCGCCGGGCGCGCTGATCTCGGTATAGGCCTTTGCCGTGCCTTGGTCCTTGATCGTGGCGACGGCTTTTTTCACCATCGTCACGGCATCGTCCTTGGTCACAGCAAGCGCGAGCGAGGTGCCGGCAAGCAAGGCAACGGCAATCGCGGCAATTGTCCGAATTGGCATGAGAAACATCCTCTGTCATTGGTTTGAATGGAGACTGCCCGATCGATCGAGCGTTCCGTGTTGCGCCCATCTGTGCCATGGAAATCGCTAAATGGGTTTTAATGCGCCGCGACGTTCTTGCTAAACAGGTTTGCTATTGTGGATTGATGGCGCGCTATCGATTCAATTTTTATGTAATTGCGCCGTCCGCGGAAAATATCAGCCGGCGCGCCGGGATTTAACCCAACGCGCCGGCATACGGCGGTGCGATCGTCGCTGCGAGCGATATGTTAGGGCCGGTAGACGCCGGCGCAAACCCGCGTCGAATCGAGGCTTTCGCAATAATAGTCTTTCACCTGGATCTTCTTGGTCGCCGGATTCACGAATTTGAAATCATACCAGAACGAGGCCTGCTTGCGCGCGAGCGCGTTCATGTCTTTGGCGAAATACTTGCCATCGACATCCTGCTCTTCGGCCATGTTCCTGCCGATCAGCTTCGGATTGGTGGCATGCGCCACCGTCACGCCCTCGAGACTATTGACGACCACATAGATTTCGCCGTCGACATATTTGCCGCCGGGTGCGCTGATCGCGGCATAGGTTTTTTCCACACCGTCGGCCTTGATGGCGGCGACGGCTTTTTTCACCATGGCCACGGCATCGTCCTTGGTCGCCGCGAGCGAAAGCGTGGTGCCGGCCAGCAAGGCGAAGGCAACGGCGGCAATTGTCCGAATTGGCATGAGTCACATCCTGTGTCGTTGGTTTAGATGGAAGCCGCTCGATGGAGCGGGCAATGCGTGATGCGCATCAGTGCCACGGAAATCGCTAAATGGATTTTAATGCGAAGCTGCGATCTTGCTAAACTGGCTTGTTATCGCGGATTAAGATCGCGGAATTGATTCAATATTGACGCAATGGCGTCGTCCGCCGCCAGCATCGGCCAATCCCGCATCTGGTTGCGGAACCAGGTGTGCTGGCGCTTGGCGTAGCGGCGCGTGTCCATGATGCTGCCTGCCGCCGCTTGGTCGAGCGAGATATCGCCGTTGAGATGGCGGACCAGCCAGGGCACGCCATGCGCCTTCATCGCCGGCAGCAGCGGATCGAGCCGGCGTTCGCGCAGCGCCCGCACCTCCTCGAGCGCGCCGTCTCTCAACATGGCGGCAAAGCGTGTCTCGATACGCGCCACCAGCGGCTGGCGCTCGCAGGCGAGGAAGACCTTGGCCGCGCCGGCGGGATCGATCAGGCCCGGCAGCCCGTCGCGATGCCAGTCGGTGAGCGAACGCCCGGTCGCCAGCATCACCTCGAGCGCGCGGGCGATGCGCGAACGATCGAGCGGCATCAGCCGATGCGCCGTCGCCGGATCGCGCTCCATCAACTCGGCGTAAAGCGGTGCCACGCCTTCGCTCTGCAACCGGCCGCGCACGTTTTCCCGGATGTCGGCCGGGATCGGCGGCACGGCGGCAAGCCCCGCCGTCAACGCCTTGAAATAAAGCCCGGTGCCGCCGACCAGGATCGGCACGCGGCCAAGCGCTGCGATCTCGGCGAGCGCGTTGCCTACATCGCGGCACCAGCGGCCGACCGAATAATTCTCCGCAGCATCGACATGGCCGTAGAGAAGGTGCGGGATGCGCGCTTCCTCCTCCGCCGTCGGCCGCGCCGTGACGATGCGCAGATCGCGATAGACCTGCATGGAATCGGCATTGACGATGACGCCGCCGAGTTTCTCGGCCAGATCAAGCGCAAGCGCCGACTTGCCGCTGGCGGTCGGCCCGGCGATCAGGATGGCGACGGGTTTGTTCATGGGCTTGCGGCTGCCCAAATTACGCTAATTCAACCGCCGCGACGACGGTTGCGGCACCGGCTCCTCGACCAGCGCGGCGATCGGTGAGGCCTGGTGGTGGGTCATCCGCCAAGCGTCGCCGACGCGCGTGAACAGATTGGTCGCCGCCAGCGCCGTGCCGGAAACGAATTCGACGCACAGCACGCGTGCCTCGCCGCCTTCGACCATCACGGTCTCGTTGCGTGGATCGATGCGCTCCGGGTTCGGATTGCTCAGGATCTGCCGGTAGGATTCCAGGATCGCCTGCCTTCCGATCAACGCCGGCCAGCCGGGATGGATGCAGGATACGTTGCCGTCCGCCCAGATACGGCTCATCGCCGGAAAATCCGCGGTCACGAAGGCCAAGTAATAGGCCGCGTTGGCGGCCAGAATGTCTGTTTCGTCGCTCATGCTTGTTGAGGTGCAGGAATTACCGGCCGAAATCAACCTGAAAACGGGCATGTTTGGCATCGCGCTTGCTGGGCAGTCATGCACCAAATAGGATTACATCATGCTCGATTGGAGCCAATGTTCGGCGGTGGAACGCGTGCCTGGAAAAGGCGGCGGCGAATGGCTGTTCAAAGCCACGCGCGTGCCCGTCAGGGCGCTGTTCGAAAATCTAGAAGACGGCGCGCGAATCGATGATTTTCTGGAGTGGTTCCCTGGCGTGACACGCGAACAGGTGGAGCTTGTGCTGCGGCATGCGGAGCGTAGCTTGGCGGTAGCATAAGCTGACTGGGCCGCCATTGCGTGGATTATGAAAATCCTCTTTGACCACGGAACTCCCGCGCCACTGCGTCACGTATTGATAGGCCACGAAATCTCTACCGCATTTGAGATGGCCTGGACTGGGCTTGATAACGGCGCCCTGCTCAAGGCGGCGGAGGCGCAGTTCGACGCGCTCATCACGACCGACCAGAACCTGCGCTATCAAAAGAACCTCAGCGGACGCCGGCTGGCGATTCTCGTGTTGCCCACGACGAGTTGGCCGAAGATTCGTATCCATGCGGCGCAAGTTGTTGCCGCCGTCAATGTGTTGCGCGCCGGTGATATCGTTGTGCTGAATTTCACATAAATCGACGGTTTCTTACCCCGCCGCGCGCTTGCCGCTGGCACGCCGGCCTGCAATAAGGCTGCCTTCACCCGCCGTCCCGGAGACCGCCTTGACGCTTATCAAACCCTTCCGCGCTTTGCGCCCAGCCCCCGGACGCGCGGCCGAGGTGCTGGGCCCGCCCTATGACGTGCTCTCGAGCGGCGAGGCGCGCGAGCGCGCCAAGGGCAAGCCATGGAGCTTCCTGCACATCTCCAAACCGGAGATCGACCTCGATCCCGGCAGCGATCCCTATTCGCCGGCGGTCTATGCCAAGGCGGCCGAGAACCTGGCAAAAATGACCGCAGCGGGCATGCTCACGCGCGACGCGCGGCCCTGCTACTACGTCTACCGGCTGACCTGGCGTGACCGCACGCAGACCGGCATCGCCTGCGTCGCTTCGCTCGCCGACTACGCCAGCAACCGCATCCGCAAGCACGAGTTGACCACGCCGGTGAAGGAAGACGACCGCGTGCACCAGATCGAGGCGATCAACGCGCAGACCGGGCCGGTGATGATCGGCTATCCGCAGACGCCGGCCATCGACGCGCTGCTGGCGGCGGCCGCCAGCGGCAAACCTGAGGTCGACGTCACCGCCGACGACGGCGTGCGGCACCAGCTCTGGGTGATCGCCGACGACGCGGCCATCGACAAGCTCACCCGCGCCTTCGACGCCCTGCCGGCGATCTACATCGCCGACGGCCATCACCGTTCGGCCGCGGCCGCGCGCGTGGCGAAAGACCGCGGCGGTGAAGGTTCGCATTCATACTTCCTGTCGGTGATCTTCCCCGAGCAGGAGATGACCATCCTCGACTACAATCGCGTGCTGAAGGACCTGAACGGCCGCAGCCCCGAGCAACTGCTCGCGGAGCTCGCCAAGAATTTCACAGTTGCCGCGTCGGCCGAGCCGGTGCGCCCGGCCTCCTCGCATGAATACGGCCTATATCTCGCCGGCCGCTGGTATCGCCTGAGTATTCGTCCCGAGCTGGTGCCGAACGATCCGATCGGCCGGCTGCCGATCACCATGCTGACACGCAATGCGATCGAGCCGCTGTTCGGCATCAAGGACCCGCGCACCGACAAGCGTATCGATTTCGTCGGCGGCGCGCGCGGACTCGAGGGCCTGGCCAAGCGCGTCGACTCGGGCGAGATGGCGGCCGCCTTCGCGCTTTATCCGACGCAGATGAGCGACCTGATGGCGGTGGCGGACGCCGGCGGCATCATGCCGCCGAAGTCGACCTGGTTCGAGCCCAAGCTCGCCGACGGCATGGTCAATCACGTGCTGGACTGAGCGCGCCCTCATAAAACAGAACGCATGTTCGCCGTTGTTCCATTGGCGGTTATGAAGCAAAGCAAGCCGCACGGCACCGGGACGGCAGCCGTTCGAGATATCCGGTTTACGTTTTTATTGGCCGTTTGCGATTGGCCTGCTTTGACTGCCACCAATTCCGCCAACCTCTATATAGCCGGAAGAGTTGTTGGAACGTACGTCCGCTTCCAAGCGCTTATCGCATGATTGCAAGCTGGTTTTGCTGGCGGATTTGCAGGAACTGTACTCCAGACTGACTTGCTTCTCATCATCGATGGGCAGGCCAGAGCACCCGCAAACCGATAATGCGAGCAAGAGAGCGAGGACAACACGGTGGATGTTTGTGAGCATTGCCAATCCTAGCGCGTTTCCGGCTTCCTGACAAAATTGCGTCAGCTCGCCGTTTATGAGGCCACGCCTTAGACGGCCGCGGCTTCGCCCGCGCGCACGACGTTGCTCATCTCGACTGGCCGGCCATCGAGGAAACAGCGCAGGTTATGCACGACCAGCGGCAGCACCTGCCGGGCATAGACGTCGCTCATGCCGCCGATGCGCGGAGTGACAATCACGTTCGGCATGTCCCAGAGCGGGCTGTCGGGCGGCAACGGCTCCGCTTCGAACACGTCGAGCGCGGCGCCGCCGATTTGGCCGGCCTGTAGCCGCCGCACCAGCGCCGGTTCGTCCACCACCGGCCCGCGCGCGAGATTGATCAGGATGCCGGTTGGTTTCATGGCGCCGAGCACGCCGTCGTCGATCATATGGCGGGTCTGTGCCGACAGCGGCACCAGCACGATCATAAAGTCGGCCAGCGCAGCCGCTTCCTTGAGGCGGCCGCGCGGCATCAGCGTGGCGAAATGTTTCGCCTCCTTGCGCGCATCGCTGACCCCGATCGTGCGCATGCCGAAGGCCTCGCAGCGCAGCGCCAGCTCTTCCGCGATCGGCCCTATGCCGATCAGCACCGCCGTCTTGCCCCACAGCAGCTTCTGCGGCCAGCGCTCCCAGACATGCTTCTGCTGGTTGCGCTGCATACGCGGAAACTCGCGCGACAACGCGATCATCGACAGCAAGGCGAGCTCCGACATCTGCGGCCCGTGAATGCCGCGGCCGGAGGTGACGCGCACGTCGGGCTTTAAGTTCCGCAAAGTATCGATGCGGTCGGTGCCCGCCGACATGGCACAGATGTAGCGCAGCCGCGGCATACGCGCGATCAATTCGTCGGTCACGTCATGCGCCATCGCCACCAGCACCTCGCAATCGGCGCAGAGCGAAAGCGCTTCGGCGACATTGTCGGCGTGCTTGACGGTCTCACGCGGGAATGCCGTCCTCACCGCGTCCGGCTCGATATGCACGCCACGGTCCATGATGAGAATCGGCATTGCAGGTCTCCAAGGAATTGGTCTCAAAACCACATAGCAAACGGCCGGCGCAAGGGGGCGCCGGCCGCGGCAGCAGACTGAACGCAATTGTTATTGCAGGCTGAGCGCCACGAAGCTCGGGTCGCCCTCGGGCGAGACCACCAGCAGCACCACAGCTTTCCGGCCGTCCTTCTTGGCCTTGTCGATGAGGGCCTGCATTTCGGTCGCGTTGGTCACCGGCTGCTGCTGCACCTCGGCGATCACCATGCCGGTGCGCAGCCCCTTTTCGGCCGCCGGCGAATTGGCCTCGACGCCGGCGATCAGCACGCCCTTCACCTTGTCCTTGATCTTGTGCTTCTTGCGCAGCTCGTCGGTGAGATTGGCGAGGTCGAGGCCGAGCGCCTTCTTCACTACGGGCTTTTCTTCCGGAGTGTCCTTCTTCGGCGTCAGCGAGACCTGCTTGGGCGCGTCATCGAGGCGGCCGAGCTTGACCGTCTTCTTTTCTTCCACGCCCTTGCGGATGATCACCACCTCGACGTCCTTGCCGACCGGCGTTTCGGCCACGATCTTGGGCAGATCGCGCATCTCCTTGATGTCCTTGCCGTCGAACTTGACGACGACGTCGCCCGGCTCGATGCCGGCGGGCTTGGCCGGACCCTTGTCGTCGATGCCGGCGATCAGCGCGCCGCGCGCCGGCTTGATGTTGAGGCTGTCGGCGATCTGGTCGTCGACCTGCTGGATGCGCACGCCGAGCCAGCCGCGCCGCACTTCCTTGTATTCGCGCAGCTGATCGATCACCGCCAATGCGGACTTCGAGGGCACCGCAAAGCCGATGCCGATCGAGCCGCCGGTGGGCGAGATGATCGCGGTGTTGACGCCGATCACCTCGCCATTGAGGTTGAACAGCGGCCCGCCGGAATTGCCGCGGTTGATGGCGGCGTCGGTCTGGATGTAGTTGTCGTAGGGCCCGGAATTGATGTCGCGGTTGCGAGCCGACACGATGCCGGCGGTCACCGTGCCGCCCATATTGAACGGATTGCCGATCGCGATCACCCATTCGCCCAGCCGCAATTTGTCGCTGTCGCCCCACTTCACCGCCTTGAGCGGCTTGTCCGACTTGACCCGCAGCAGCGCGAGGTCGGTCTTGGTGTCGCGGCCGAGGACTTCGGCTTTCAGCGTGGTGCCGTCATTGAGGATGACGCTGACCTCGTCGGCCTCGGAGATGACGTGGTTGTTGGTGACCACCAGGCCGGATGCATCGATGATGAAGCCGGAGCCGAGCGAAGACACCCGGCGCGGCATCTGCGGATGGCCGTTCTGGCCGCCTTGCCCGCCTGGGCCGCGGCGGTTCTTGAAGAACTCCTCGAAGAATTCCTCGAACGGCGAGCCCGGCGGCAGTTGCGGCATGGCGCCGCTGCTGATGTCGACCGACTGCTTGGTCGAGACGTTGACCACGGCGTCGATCACGGCTTCCGCCACGTCGGAGATATTGTCCGGTCCGCGTGCCGAAACTGGATCGCTGAGCAGCGGCCAAACGATTGCGGCGGCGGCGAAAATGGCCAAAACGGCGCGGCCCGCCGGCCTCACCCTACGATTGAAGATAGCGCCCATGGGCGTCAATTCTCCTGAAAATGTGGCTCGTAGCGAGAGTGCCGCCGTCTTCACGGCGATTCAAGGGCATCGGCCATCAACACCATGAGAGGCCGATTCGTGTGGAAAAGCGACGGGTTCTCACCCCCGGACGAGCCCTGGCGAGGGGAGAAGCGGCCGTGACTGGCGGACGTCCTACCCCCGCACCAGCCACACCACGATCACGCCGACCACGGCCGAGCCGATGCCGATCGTGCGCAGCGAGCTGTCATGGGTTTCCAGCACGCTTGCCATCGCCCGCTTGGCGTGCGCCGGAAAGGCAGCAAAGATCAGGCCTTCGATGACGCAGACCAATCCGAGCGCGGCCAGGAAGTCGGTCATGCCGGCCGCGCTCGGTTCTCGGGTTAACGCGCGGGCGCCGGAACGGCCGGCGGGGTCGCACTGTTGCTGCGCATCTTGCCGGACGGGTCGTTGAAGTAACGGAAGAAGTTGGTGTCCGGCTTGAGCAGCAGCCTGGTGTCGTTGTGCTTCATGCTGGCCTCGTAGGCCTGCATCGAGCGGTAGAAGGCGAAGAAATCCGGATCCTTGTTGAAGGCGTCGGCGAATATCTGGTTGCGCGTGGCGTCGCCCTCGCCGCGGATCTGCTCGGACTTCGACGTTGCCTCGGCGACCAGCACGGTCACCTCGCGATCGGCGCGCGAGCGGATTTCCTGCGCGCGCTGGGCGCCCTGCGCGCGGAATTCCGCCGCCTCGCGTTGGCGCTCGGTCTGCATGCGCTGATAGACCGCCTGGCTGTTCTGCTCCGGCAGGTCGGCGCGCCGGATACGCACGTCCACCACCACGATGCCATAGGCGGTGGCTTCGTGGTCGACCAGTTCGCGGATGCGCGCCATCAGTTCGGCGCGCTGGTCGCGTACCACGTGGCTGAAAGTTACTTCGCCGAGCACGCGGCGCAGCGCCGAATTCAGCAGGATGGCGAGCTGCGAGTTGGCGCCCTGGATCGAGCCGAGCGTCTGGAAGAAGCGCAGCGGGTCCTGGATTTTATAGCGGGCGAAGGCATCGACCACCAACCGCTTCTGGTCGGAGGCGATCACTTCCTGCGCCGGCGCTTCCAGATCGAGGATGCGCTTGTCGATATAGACCACGCTGTCGATGAACGGTGCCTTCACATGCAGGCCTGGCTGGGTGATCGGAGCCTGCGGATTACCGAGGCGGAGCACCAGCGCCTGCTGCGTCTGATAGATGGTGAACAGCGAGGAGTAAGCCACGATCAGCGCGGCGGCGATCAGCACGGCGATGACGCCGCCTATGACATTGAGTTTCATCGCTGGGCTCCCGACGGGCTGCGCGATTGCGTTGGACGGGAGAGCTCATTGAGCGGAAGGTAAGGCACCACGCTGGAACCGCCGTCGCGGCCGCTGGAATCGAGGATGATCTTGTCGGTCCCGCCGAGCACACGTTCCATGGTTTCCAGATACATGCGTTCGCGGGTGACGTCGGGCGCCTTCGTGTACTGCTCGTAGATTTTGAGGAAGCGCGAGGTCTGGCCGGTGGCTTCCGCCACCGTCTGCGACTTGTAGGCTTCCGCGGCCTGCGTGATCCGCGCCACGTTGCCGCGCGCTTCCGGCACTACGCGGTTGGAATAAGTCTGCGATTCGTTGACCGCCCGCTCGAGGTCGGCGCGCGCGGCCTGCACGTCGCGGAAGGCGTCGATCACCTGCGCCGGCGGATCGACCTTCTGCAATTGCACTTGCTGGATGACGATGCCGGCGCCGTAATGGTCGAGTGTCTTCTGCATCAATTCCTGCACGGCATTCTCGATGTTCTGCCGCGCGCCGGTCAGGATCGGCTGAATTTCGGAACGGCCGACCACCTCGCGCATGGCGCTTTCGGCCACCGCCTTCACGGTGCCTTCCGGATTCTGGATGTTGAACAAATATTGGCCGACCCCGGTCGGCTTGACCTTCCACAGCACCGAGAAGTCGACGTCGACGATGTTCTCGTCGCCGGTGAGCATCAGGCTCTCCTCCGGCACGTCGCGGGTGGTGGTGCCGCGGCGGCTGTCCTCGACCACGCGCATGCCGATGTCGATCTTGTTGACGCGCAGCGCCTTGGGCGTGAGCACGGTCTCGATCGGATACGGCAGGTGGTAATTGAGGCCAGGCTGCACCTCGCGCACTTGCTGGCCGAAGCGCAGCACGACGCCGAGTTCATCCGCCTCGACCTTGAAGAAGCCGGACAGGCCCCAGAGCGCCACGGCCGCCAGCCCGAGAATGGCAAAGCCCTTGCCGCCGAGATTGCCGCCCGGCAGCACGCGGCGCAATTTGTCCTGGCCGCGGCGGAGAATTTCCTCCAGATCGGGGGGCGTGGGTCCCGACGACTGCGGTCCAGAGCTCCAGGGGCCCTTGCCGCCCGAGCCCCATGGCCCGCCGCCCCCGCCGCCCTGATTGGTCCATGGCATTGAAATGGTCTCCCAGCGCCGGGTCATTGGCCCGGCAGGTCTATGTGGGAACGGGTTATAGGGGAGGCAAGGCGGCGTTACAACGCGCGTTCATGCCGCGCCCGCGACTGGGATGCCGCGGGAATAAAACCGGTTTTAGTCGCGCCGCAGCGCTTTCTTGGACCGGCGCACGGGTGTCTCCGGCCCGGTATAGAACGAGTTACGCTCGCAAAAACCGCCGATACCGCTGACGGTCAGCATGCACTGCCGGTAGCTCACGAAGCCGCAGTTGCGGCCGCCGCCCTCGTGCCCGCCATATTCAGGGATATTAGATTTCGGCCTGACCGGCGCTGGGCGCCAAGAGCGCCAAGCCGGCCAGTAGTGCTGTCGTCGCCATCGTTCGCATGCAAGCCTCCTCGGATGCCACCGACCCGCCGCCAGGGGCCCAAGCTCGCTCGGATACGCCGCTAGCAGCGTATATAAGTAACAACGGCAAAGCCGGCATCATCCTGCGGTCCGGCATTATTTTCGCTGCGCGACACCTCACGCCACACTTTGGGATCGATCGGCGGGAATTTCACATCGCCTGCCGGCGAGGCATGCACGTGGGTAATCTCCAGCCGGTCGGCCAGCGGCAGGGCGGCTGCGAACACGTCGCTGCCGCCGATAATCATGATCTCGTCGGCGCCGCGCGCGGCGGCGTCCTGGCGCGCGAGGTCGAGCGCGGCGGCGAAGCTCGGCGCCGTCACCGCCCCGGGCGCGGCGAAATTGGCGTCGCGCGTGATGACGATATTGGTGCGCCGGTCAAGCGCCTTGCCGATCGACTGGAAGGTCTTGCGGCCCATGATGACCGGCTTGTCGAGGGTGAGCGTGCGGAAATGCCGGAGATCAGATTTCAGCCGCCAAGGCAACTGGCCGTCGCGGCCAATGATGTTGTTCTCGCCGATGGCGGCGACCAGTACGATTTTCATGACGTCACCCCTGCCCGGGCGAAATCCTGCAAAGCCTGGCCGCTGAGCCGGCAGATGCGCCAATCGTCCATCACCTGCGCGCCGATCGACTTATAGAAAGCGATCGACGGTTTGTTCCAGTCGAGCACAGCCCATTCGAAACGCGCGAATTCCTGTTCGACGCATCGTTTGGCGAGCCGCGCCATCAGCGCCTTGCCGATGCCGTGGCCGCGGAATTGCGGACGTACGAACAGGTCCTCGACATAAATCCCGTGCCGGCCGCGGAAGGTCGAGTAGTTCAGGAACCAGACCGAGAAGCCGGCCGGCTCGCCGTTCCATTCGGCGATCTCGCAGAACAGTCGCGGCTGCGGCGCAAACAGCGCGGCGGCAATGGCTTCCGGCGTCGCGTCCATCTCGCCGCGCAGGTTCTCGTAGTCGGCCAGTTCGCACACCAGCGCATGGATCAGCGCGCTGTCGTCCGGCCGCGCGGCGCGGATGACGAGGCTCACACCGCCACCTCGGCTTTGATGTGCGGATGCGCCTCATAGCCTTCGATCGTGAAGTCTTCGTAGCGGAAGCCGAAGATGTCGTTGACCGCCGGATTGATGCGCATTGCCGGCAGCGGCTTGGGCGCGCGCGACAATTGCAGCCGCGCCTACTCGAGATGATTCATATACAGATGCGCGTCGCCGAAGGTGTGGATGAACTCGCCCGGCTTAAAGCCGGTGACCTGCGCCACCATCAGCGTGAGCAGCGCATAGGAAGCGATGTTGAACGGCACGCCGAGAAACACATCGGCCGAGCGCTGGTAGAGCTGGCACGACAGCCGCCCCTCCGCGACATAGAACTGGAACAAGCAGTGGCAGGGCGGCAGCGCCATCTTGTCGACGTCGGCCGGGTTCCAGGCGGTGACGATCAGCCGGCGCGAATCCGGGTTGCGCTTGATCATGTCGATGACGTTGCCGATCTGGTCGATGGTCTTGCCATCCTGCGCCGGCCACGAGCGCCACTGCTGACCATAGACCGGACCGAGGTCGCCGCGCTCGTCGGCCCATTCGTCCCAGATGCGCACGCCGTGCTCGTTGAGATATTTGATGTTGGTGTCGCCGGCCAGGAACCAGAGCAGCTCGTGCACGATCGATTTGAGGTGCAGCTTCTTGGTGGTGAGCAGTGGGAAGCCGTCGGTAAGGTCGAAGCGCATCTGATGGCCGAACACCGAGAGCGTGCCGGTGCCGGTGCGGTCGTGTTTCTCCACGCCGTGCTGGAGGATACGGTCCATCAGATCGAGGTATTGGCGCATCAATTTCAGCCTTCCGCTGCGCCCGATTCGGCCGCCGCCGCAGACTACCGCCGGGTGCGGGCCGCGCGAAGCGCTCCGCTGACGGCTGGCGATCCGCCGGCCGGCACGATGCGGGTGACGGCGTGGATCAGTTCGCGACCGCCCCCGCCGCCTTGATGATCGGCGTCCATTTGGCGATCTCGCTTTTCACCAGATCCGCCAGGGCCTGCGGGGTACGACCCTCCCGGTTCGGAATTTCCCCACCGAGGTCGATAAGCCGCTTGCGCACCCCCGGATCGTCGAGCGCCGCCACCAGCGCGGCGTTCAGCTTGTCGATGATCGGCTTGGGCGTGCCTTTGGGTGCGAACAAGGCGTTCCAGGCCGAAGCCTTGAACTCCGGCAGCCCGGCTTCCTTGGCGGTGGGAACATCAGGCAGCGCCGGATTGCGCTCGGGCGTGCCGACCGCGTAGGCCTTAATGGTGCCCGCCTGCACTTGCGGCACCACGCTCACCACCTGATCGCACATGAAGTCGACTTGGCCGCCGACCAATGCGTTCATGGCCGGCCCGGTTCCCGAGAACGGGATCGATGTCGGCTTGATGCCGATGAGGGAATTAAGCAGCAGGCAAGTGGTGAACGACACCGATCCGATGCCGGCATGCGCCATGTTGAGCTTGGCCTCGTTCGCCTTCGCGTAGGTCACGAATTCCTTCATATCTTTCGCAGGAAAGTCCCTCTTAGCGAGGATCAGGACCGGCGTGCCGGACGCCATGCCGATCGGCTCGAAGTCGGTCGAGGGGTTGTAGGCGAGGTTGGGATAGAGCGCGACCGCGGCGGCATGGGTTCCCATGTGACCCATGATGATGGTGTAGCCGTCGGGCGCGGCCCGCATGGCACGGGTCGATGCCGTCGTCCCGCCCGCCCCAAGCGTATTCTCGATGAGAACCGACCGTCCGAGCGTGCGCGACATATGCTCGCCCACGATCCGGGCGACGACGTCGGTCGGTCCGCCGGCGGCGAACGGCACGATCAGCGTAATGTTGCGCGATGGATATTCCTGCGCCGCAATTGGTCCGGCGGCGAGACCGAGCGCGATCAGACCGAGGAAAGCGCCGACTATGGATTTGAGGAAGAGCATGGCTCGTCTCCTACGCCAGAATTCCATTAAATCCCCTCTGGCAGCCGGCAACACTGGGGCAGGATGCCGCATCGCGTCAACAAGAGACACGCCGCGCGGCGGACAATGGCGGCAGTCCCGGCGATTTTGCTAACGTACCGCGACTCCAGAGGGGGACCGTCATGCGCATCGCCTTCGACCACATCCTCGTTGCCCGCATCCTGCTCACGCTGACCACCGCCGGCTGGGCGGTGCTGACGATTTTCGCCGACTTCAACAAGACCCACGCCACCAATCCGAAATGGACCGGTCATGCCCGCTTCCACGTGGTCTGGCAGATATCGAGCTATGTCGGCTTCGGCCTCATGGCTTTCGCGCTGATCTGGTGGCCGGGCCCGCTCGCGCTGGAACGGCTCTATCTGGTGGCGCTGATGAGCGCCATCGTCTACGCCGCCTTCTTCACCGCGCTGATCGCAATGCCGATCTACGGCGGCGCGGCCTACGACAAGAACGGCTACAAGCCGTTCAAGGCGCCGATCCCGATCATCTCCAAGACCTGGGACGCCAATATCACCGCCTTCAGCATCCAGCTCATCATCCTGGCCGGCGGATTGATCGCAGTGTTCGCCTAAAAGCAACAAGGCCGGCACATTGGCCGGCCTTGCTCTTGTTCGTATCGCTTTCCGCGTCCGTTATTCGACGAACACCTCTTCGCGCCGCTTGCGGATCATCGGCAGTGCGGCCAGCGCCAGCAGGAAGATCGCCACCAGCAGCAGCCCGGCCGAGATCGGCCGCGTCGCGAACACGGTGGCGTCGCCGCGCGCGATCAGCATGGCGCGCCGGAGATTTTCTTCCATGAGCGGTCCGAGCACGAAGGCCAGCACCAGCGGCGCCGGTTCGAAGTCGTGCTTGACCAGCCAATAGCCGAACAGGCCGAAGATGGCGGCGATTACCACGTCGGTCGGCGAGTTGTTGATCGAGTAGATGCCGATGCAGCAGAACACGATGATCGAGGGATAAAGCAGCCGGTATGGTACCCGCAGCAGGGTCACCCACACGCCGACCAGCGGCAGGTTGATGATGACCAGCATCAGGTTGCCGAGCCACATCGAGGCGATCATGCCCCAGAACAGTTCAGGCTGCTTCACCATCACTTGCGGGCCGGGGATGATGCCATGGATGGTCATCGCGCCGACCATCAGCGCCATCACCGCGTTCGGCGGAATGCCGAGCGTCAGCAACGGAATGAACGAGGTCTGCGCGGCTGCGTTGTTGGCGCTTTCCGGCGCGGCCACGCCC
>JACQDO010000462.1 GCA_016201085.1 Hyphomicrobiales bacterium
ACGAGACCACGATGCGGATATTCTGCTGCGGCCATTCCTGCGCCAGCGCGGGCTTGGCCAATCCCGCCATCAGCAAGGCCACAGCGAAAGTCAGATAAAGCTTCTTCATATTCGTCCTCCCCGGCGGCGCACTTCTTTGATGATGACACTGTTGTCCAATTCGCCCTCGCCGGCTCGCACGCACGCCTCCAGCACATCGGCATGCACTTCGAGCACGCTCAGTTTCTGCCCGAGACCGGCGGCCTGATCGAGCATGATATGGCAGTCCTTCAGGGTCTGCTTGGCGCGGCCTTCCGGCGCAAAATCGCCGCGCACCATTTTCAGGCCCTTGGTATCCATCACCTGCGAGTAAGATGCCGAGCCCTGCGCCACCGGCAGAAACGCGGCCGGATCGAGGCCGAGACGCTCGGCAAACACCAGACCCTCGGCGAGCGCCAGCCGGTTGAGGCCGAGGATTAGGTTGACCGCGAGCTTGGCCCGCCCACCGTCGCCGATCTTGCCGACATGGAAACGACGGGCGAACAGCGCATCCAGTAGCGGCGCCACTTCGTCGGCCACGGCCTTATCGCCGCCGATCAGCGCAACGCCGTCGCCGCGCCGCACCTGGTCGCTGGTGCCGGACACCGGCACGTCCAGATAGCAGATGCCGCGTGGGCCAACGCGGGCGGCAAGCGCCGCCACGCGGTCGGGATCGCAGGTGCTCATGCACAGCACGATCTTGTTCGAGCCGTCGCCGAGCGCCGGCAGCAAATGGTTCTCGACCACGTCCTCGACCTGATCGGTGCTGTACACGGCGACGACGATGCAGCGCGTCGGGACGGCCAGCTCGGCAATCGAACTCACGGGACGTCCGCCGAGCTCGGCCAGCCGCGCGCGCCGCGCGGCATCGACATCGAAACCGGTCACGGGAATACCGGCAGCCATCAGGCGGCGGGCATAGACCTCGCCCATCAAGCCGAGACCGATAATGGCAACCGGAGAATTGTCAGCCGAATTGTCAACCATGTGCGAAAGCCCAATAGAGTTCGCGCGCCTTGCGGTAGAACGGACCCGGCTGCAACGAGCGCTGATCGATACGCGTGATCGGCAGCACCTTGGAGGCGTTGCCGGTAGAAAACATCTCGTCGGCCGCCTCGAAGTCGGCGTAGCGCAGCACGGTTTCGACCACCGGGACGCCGGCGCCGCGCAACAAGGAGATCACGCGCTGGCGCGTGATGCCGGCGAGAAACGTGCCGTTCGGAATCGGCGTGTACACGACACCGTCCTTGACCGCGAACACGTTGGAATTTGCCAACTCGGCAATGTTGCCGAGCATGTCGCGCACCAGGCAATTGTCGAAGCCGCGCGACTTCGCCTCGAACATGCAGCGCGCGTTGTTCGGATAGAGGCAGCCGGCCTTGGCGTCGACCGGCGCGCTATCCTGCGTCGGCCGCCGGAACGGCGACAGCGTGACCGAGAAGCCGTCCGGCTTGCGCATCGGCGCGTCGTAGAGCGTGAGCGCAAAGCGCGTCGAATCCGGATCGGGCGGCAGCGCCATGGGTCCGGGCCGCTCGGCCCAATACATCGGGCGCACGTACAGCATGGTATCGGCGGGAAATTTCGCCATGCCCTCGCGGGTCAAGCCGACCATGTCCTCGACCGCAACGCCCGGCTTGAGAAACATCGTTTTGGCGGAGGCATTGACGCGCGCGCAATGCAGGTCGAGGTCGGGCGCCACGCCCTCGAACACCCTGGCGCCGTCGAACACCGACGATCCGAGCCAGATCGCGTGCGTACGCGCGCCCCACAAGGGTACATTGCCCTCATGCCAGCCGTCTTCAAAATATGTCCAGGTCGTGGACCAGCTTTGTCCCGGCACCATTCCTCAATTCCTCGTCAAACGCGGACTTGACCCGCGCATCCATGCTACGCCAGCCTCAACGTGGTTGCCTATGAGTTTTGTCGATTGGAGAAATCAATGTCCATCTACGTCTTCGACGCCTACGGAACGCTGTTCGACGTTCATGCCGCGATCGCGAAATTCAACGCCGAGGCCGGCCCCGACGGCGCCCGCATGTCGGAGATCTGGCGCGGCAAGCAGCTCGAATATACCTGGACGCTGACGCTCGCCGGCCATTACACCGAATTCTGGACGCTGACCGAACGGGCGCTCGATTTTGCCTTGGCGCGCGTGCCGAGCGTGCCCAAGGCGCTCAAACAGAGGCTGCTCGATGCTTATTTCAAGCTCGACGCCTTCCCCGACGCGCGTGCGGCGCTACGCGCGCTCAAGCAGAAAGGCGACAAAACCGGCATCCTGTCCAACGGCTCGCCCAACATGCTCAAGGGCGCGGTGGATGCGGCCGGCATCGGCGGCGATCTCGATGCCGTGCTCTCGGTCGACGTGTTGAAAATGTTCAAGCCGCGGCCGGAGGTCTACCGCCTGGTCAACGAGCACTACCGCTGCGCGGCCGGCGATGTCACGTTTGTCTCGTCCAACCGCTGGGACGTGATGGCGGGGGTCTCGGTCGGCTTCCGCGGCTTGTGGGTCAACCGCGGCAAGATGCCGGACGAGTACCTGGATTTTCCGCCGGCGAAAACGCTGGCCGACCTGAGTTCGTTGGCAAGCTCGGCCTAACGGCCATGGGATAAGGGGGCTGG